>JBBDMN010000195.1:0-17319 GCA_040878305.1 Gaiellaceae bacterium | reverse complement strand
CCTCTGTCTTCGCCAGCGCAGCCGTTCCGATGGCTGCGAAGGCGAGCACGGCGACTGCAGCCGCGATCAATCCTTTCGTCATCCTGCCCTCCTGTGCTTTGGCTTGTTTGGGTTTAGACGAACGACCGAGCACCGTTGTTGAAGGTGCACATATCGCCCGAACGATTCCCGAGGATGCAATCACACCGTTTCCGCCCCGTTCTGTCAATGTCGGTCGCTCAGAAGAAGCACCCGAGCGTGCCGTTAAACCAGAGATTCTGGTAGTCGCGGCCCGAGATCGTGTGGCTCACCACAAGGGGTGTCGCCGACTAGGCACGGGTGAGTCAGCGTCAAGTGCCTTGCCCCCCGACGGGTACGTCGTGGAGGCCGCGCGGGAGCGACGCGAAGCCCCAAGAGCTCGTTCAGAACGAGCAGCGGGAAGCGCTCTACGCCTGCTCGCTCGCGGCCATGTTTCTCATAACGACTTCCATCGTCTTGGCCAGCTCGTCGGTTGGGCTGAACCCGACAGCCTCGCATCCGGCGTAAAGCACCGGTGTGTGCCCCGGCGGCACGTGGTTCGCCCAAGTTATGTCAGCGCCATCGCTGTCATCGTCCGAAGAAGGGCGACTTTAGAGGCGCTGTCCCCGTGTCCCCAATCCACTCGTCCTGGACGACGTGCTCGCAGTCCGGGTCGAGCGCCTTCGGGACGAGGAGTTGGACGTTCAGCCCTTGCCGGTCCTTGCCGGTCCTTGACGACGATCTCGGTCGCGCCCGCTGCTTTGGCGCGCCGCGCACCCCGGCGTTGATCTCCTCCGTGTAGAGCCTGCGGCCCTCCGCGAAGAGCGGCTCGCCGGCCGACACCCGCTCCCACTTGACGATTCCGGCGATGCCTTCCATGTTGCTGATGACGTGGATGCGCACCCGAGTAGCCTACGGCGCACGGACACTGGGCTTCACGGCAAGGGTGTGCTCGTCACCGGAGCCTCCGGAGGGATCGGCGCAGCGTGCGTGCGAGCGTTCGCGACGGAGGGAGCGCGGGTTCTCGTCCACTACAACAGCGGCGAGGAGCGGGCGAAGGCGCTAGCGGACGAGGTCGGCGGCGTTCCGATCGCGCGGGCGGATCTCACGGTCGAAGCCGATGTCGAGCGGCTCTTCGCCGAGGCGCGTGACGCGCTCGGTCTCGTGGACGTCTGCGTCGAGGTGCAGGGCGTATGGCCCCGCGACGACGTCCCGGTGTGGGAGCTCCCGCTCGAGCGCTGGGAGGAGACCCTGCGCCTGAACCTGACGACGACCTTTCTCGTCGCTCGGGAGTTTCTACGCGAGGTGAAGCGATCGGGGCACGGGTCGCTCGTCCTCGTCGGGTCGACGGCCGGGATCTTCGGCGAGGCCGGGCACGCGGACTACGCTGCCGCGAAGTCCGCGATCCTCGGCGGCCTTCTTCTCTCCTTGAAGAACGAGATCGTTCGGATCGCGCCGCTCGGCCGCGTGAACGCGGTCGCGCCCGGTTGGACGGAGTCGCCGATGACGCGTGGTCTCGTGGATCCGGAGGGTGTGAGCCGCATTTCGCGGACGATGGCGCTCCGGAAGGTCGCGCAGCCCGAGGACGTCGCCGCGCAGGTCGTCGTGCTCGCATCGGACACGCTGTCGGGACACGTCAGCGGACAGGTCGTCGTCGTCGCGGGCGGCATGGAAGGCCGCGTCGTCCACGACGATTGACGGACGCGTCCGAATCGGACAGGAGCTCTTCCGAATCACCCGCAAATCAAGGTCGGCCGAAGAACCGGGGTCTGACCCTGGACATGTTCGCTTCGGCCGGTGGACGTGTGCCAACTTCGTGCCGATCCGTCCACAGGCGGCGCATGCGAAGAGATGAGAAGGGCGGCGTCGTCCGCCGCCCCTTCTCGAAGCTCCGCCGCCGGTTCTGATTGCCGTCAGTCCCCAGCCGGGAGTCGGCTTCGCTATCGGCACTCGGAAACCCGAGCTTGAGCGATTCCGAGACAGGGGACTCGCGCGGGGTAGCCGCCAAGCCCCCGCGCCGTCCCGGCAGGTCCCCCGAAAGGAACCGCACTTTCCCCTCACTCAACCTCACCCGCGCGGCCGCCGCATCGTCGCGCGCTGTGGGTGATTACCAGCCTGCACGATTCCCCCGCGCCGGGCGTCACCCGGGAGGGCTTGACCGATCACTCGGACTGAGTTGACCGGTCCGCTTCACCGCGAAAACTAGATGCTTGATCGGAAATTGGCGCGCGGTCGGGGGCGGTCACGACCAAGCCGGAGCGCCGCGTCGTGGCCGTCATCCGACCCGCGTGAATTTCCGATCAGGCATCTACAGTGATCTGGTGTCGGATCGATTCCTCGAGCGACTGCACGACGGCCCGCCGCTCGTCGGCGATGGCGGGACGGGTGTGCTCGTATCGAGCGCCGTCTCACGCCTCCGCTGCCCCGAGGAAGCCAACATTCGAGCCCCGGAGAGCGTCCTCTCGCTCCACCTCGGCTTCATCCGGGCCGGGGCCGACCTGATCGAGACGAACACGTTCGGGGCGAATCGCAACAAGCTCCGAACGCAGTTCCTCGAGAACGAGGTCAAGGCGATCAACGAGGCCGCTGTCAAAATCGCCCGCGACGCGCGCGAGGTGTCAGGCCGCGACGTCTTCATCGCCGGCTCGATCGGGCCGCTTGGAGAGTTTGAGGGCGAGAGCGCAAGGCGGGGCGCGATCTTCGCCGAACAGGCGGAGCTGCTCGAAGGCAGAGGCGTCGACCTATTCCTGATCGAGACGTTTTACGAGCTCGGCGAGCTTGTGACGGCGATCGAGGCCGTACGAGCAGTGTCGTCCCTCCCGATCGTGGCTCTCCTCACCTTCGACGAGGATGCCCAGACGCTCGGGGGCGTGACAGCGGCAGAGGCGGCCGCCGCACTCGCGACTCAAGACGTCGCGGCGATCGGAGCGAATCACGGCCTCGGTCTGCAGGCGGCGCTGCGGGCAATCGAGCAGATGGGCGACGGCGGGAAACCGCTTGTCGTCATGCCGAACGTCGGCCTCGCGAGCCTCGCCGGACGGCGGATCATCTTCCCGCATGCGACTCCCGAGTACTTCGCGGACTTCGCTGCTCATGCGCAAGAGCTCGGGGCGCGCTTGATCGGCGGCTGCTGCGGCACGACCCCGATCGAGATCGCCGCGATCCGAGCCGCGGTGGACGAAGGACGACGCCCGACCACGCCCCTCGTCGTGCGCGAACGCGAGCTCGTGGTCGCCGCGCCGAGGCCGGACCATGTAACGCTGCTCCAGCGCAAGCTGCAGGCAGGCGAGTTCGTCGTGTCCGTGGAGATAGACCCTCCGCGCGGCGGTAACGCGCAGGCGATGCTCGAGCTCGCCCAGACGTTGAAGGCCTCCGGCCACGTGGACGTCGTGGACGTGAACGACAACCCGCGCGCCCGCGCGCGCATGAGCGGGCTGATCGCCTCCGCGACGATCGAGCGCGTCGCCGAGATCGAGACGATTCCGCACCTGACCCCGCGCGACTCGTCGATCGCGGGCCTCGAGTCGATGCTGCTCGGCGCGCACGCCGAGGGGATCCGCAACGTCCTCGCAGTCACGGGCGACCCGCCGGAGGCCGGCGACTACCCGGGGGCGACCGGCGTCTACGAGGTCGACTCGATCGGCCTGTCCCGGATCATCACGCGCATGAACGCGGGCGAGGACTTCAACGGCCGCGAGATCGACGCGCCCACCTCGTTCTTCCTGGGCGTCGCCGTCAACCCGGCGGCAGACGATCTCGACTACGAGCTCGAACGCTTCGAGCAGAAGCTCGAAGCAGGGGCGCAATTCGCCATGACGCAGGTGCTCTTCGACTTCTCCTACCTGGACGGTTTCCTCGAACGGCTCGGCGGCTCGAGCCCGATCCCGCTCCTCATCGGGATCTTCTACGTGCGCAGCTACCAGCTCGCGCTCCGTCTCCACAACGAGGTGCCGGGCATCGTCGTGCCCGAGCACGTCCAGGAGCGGCTGCACGAGGCCGGCCCGAACGCAGGCGACGTGGGTCTCGCGATCGCAAAGGAGCTGCTCGCGGAATCGCGGGAGCGTGCGGCCGGGGCCTACGTCATTCCACCGTTCCGGCAGCCGCTGGCCGCGCTCGATGTCTTCTCGTAGTGGCGAGGCTCGCCGCGCCCTAAGGCGCGCAGTCCGTGGAGAGCGGGGCGCCGCCCTTGGCGGTGGCGAGCGCCTTGCGCACGAGATCGGCGGGGATTCCGAACCCGCCTCTCTGGCCCGCCCGCCGCGCGAACACCGTCGTCCGCACCCGCCCCCGAGCATCGACACCGGGTCCGCCCGAGAGGCCCGGACGCACGGCCCCGCGGATCGCTGTCACGGTCCTCGTAATGGGCCCGCGACCGTACGCGTCGCGACTCAGAAAAGCGTTCGTCCCGCCCAGCCGCCCTGGGATCGTGACGAGCGGTCCGTTTTCCGGGTAGCCGAGAAGCCCGACCGGAACCCCGCTCTCCGGATCGGCCAGCCGAAGGGGAGTCCCTTGAAGGCCCGGCACGCGCAGAACTGCCACGTCGTTCTTCACGTCGAACGCGACGACGCTGCCCATGTATCCGGGTCCGTTGCGCCGATCGACACGCGGTCGCTCGATCCCTGCGATGACGTGGGCGTTCGTGACGACGACCCCGCGTCGAACGATCCAGCCCGATCCCTCGATGCCGAGGCCACACGCGATCCCCGTAATGCGAACGACGCTTTTCGCAGCGGCGCGGACATCAGGGTCACGGGCGAGCTTCGAATCCGGCGGAGGAACGACTGCCGGCGGGCCGACGAGCACGCCCAGCGGGTCGACTCGCTCGAGCGTCTCGAGCAGGCGCTCGGGAGGGAACTCCTGGTTGATCCGGGACAAGATCGCGGACTGCTGAACCGCCTGCCGCAGATCCGACTGGCCCGGCAGGTACAGGAGCACCGCACCCACCGCCCAGGAGAGAACGACGCCGGCGGCGGCGCCGAGCAGCAGGCCGGCGGCGGAGTCGAGCGCACGCAGACCCGGTACGACGCTCATCGTCTTACGAAGACTGCCGCCGAGAAGCTCGGCCAGGCTCGAGAAGAGCGAGCCTGCGAGAACAGCGGCCCCGAGCGCGACGAGCGGCGCGTAGGGCGATCCGTCCTCGAGGAAGGTCGGCGCGAGCCGCGCCCCGAGATACGCGCCGACCGCGAAGCCGGCGAGCGAGAAGACACCGCGCACCAGCCCTCTCGAGAGCCCGTACACGCCGAACAGCGCTACGACACCGAGGACGACCCAGTCGGCGATGGACACGATCGGAGCCTACGATGCCGCCAGTCCGATCCCTGCCGCCCGGCTACACTAACGCCGCCCCGGGGGCGTAGTTCAGTTGGTTAGAACGC
Source organism: Gaiellaceae bacterium (assembly GCA_040878305.1). Taxonomy (GTDB): domain Bacteria; phylum Actinomycetota; class Thermoleophilia; order Gaiellales; family Gaiellaceae; genus GMQP-bins7. The sequence continues at coordinate 11,950 of JBBDMN010000195.1, read as the reverse complement.
CGGCCTGTCACGCCGGAGGTCGCGGGTTCGAGTCCCGTCGCTCCCGTTCTTAACACATCGCTTTTCCAGCGGTTTCGGGTTCTGCTCTCCACAGCTTGGGCACGTGACCATAGGATCAGTGACCCGCCTCAGCATAGGCGGGGGCTTCCTCTCAAAGCAGTTCGGCGATGAGAGCGGCCGCCCGAGCAGCCCCGTCCGTCTCAACCGGCCGGTAATCCACGTCACGGCCGATCTCTTCCGCAATCGCCGCCGCGATATCGCTCTCGGTCGCCACCGCGAAGTCCATGCACCGGCCCGCCCTGTAGCGCTCGAGCCGGTGTCGGACGTGGAACTGCTGCTCGAAGTGGTGACGAAGCGGGAAGTACAGGAACGGTCGCCTGTTCGCCGTGAGCTCCATGGCTGTCGTCAGTCCCCCCTGGATGACCGCGAGATCGCAGGCGGCGAGGTGCCGGTAGAGGTCGTGCACGTATGCGCGTATCTCAAGGCCTTCGTGCGACGGCAGGCGTCGCGGGTCGATCCGCGGCCCGGCGACGACCACCATCCGCAGCTTCGGCACCCGCTCCTTCGCCTCCGGGAAGGCTTCGATCACGCGCCGGAGTAGGTCCCCTCCGACTCCCGAGCCGCCAACCGTGACGAAGCAGACCCGCTCGTCGTTGCGGTAGCCGAGCTCGGTGCGAAGCAGCTCGCGATCAGGGAACTCGGCTGGGTCGAAACCCGTGATGTACCCGGGAAATGAGAAGTGCTCCTTCGCCCAGTCGGGGATGTAGGGAAGCCCCGGCCCAAAGTACTCCGGCGTCACGTCCTCGAGGTTTCCGACGAAGAGCGCCCGGTCGCGGACCCGGGGGAAGCGCTCGATCAGCTCGAGCTTCTCGGCGTTGTGATCGGCGGTCAGGAAAACTTCTCGCTCGCCCCCGTCCGGCATCGGGATCCAGCCGACGAAGTCCGTCAGCCAAACGTAGGCAGCGGTCTTCTGCTCCGGGTTCTCGTGGAGGTAGTAGTCGAGCTCCCAGGCCTCGTCTCCGATCCAGAGGTCGTACTGCTCCTCGCGGACGAGATCGAGGAAGACCATGAAGTTCGAGAGCAGGACCTCGTCCATCCTCCGCCACGCCTGGAAGCAGTGCAGGTCGTGCTCGGCCGACTCCGACTCCATGTGACCGGACTCGTTTGCGAGAGAGGCGCTCGCGGGATGGACGCGCTCTCCACGGGCTTCGAGCACGGCCGTCACCGGGTGCTGCGCGAGCCAGTCGACCTCGAGCTCGGGATGCAGCTTGCGCAACTCGTCAGCGATCGCGACGTCTCGTTGCGCGTGGCCGAGCCCGATGGGCGAGGAGACGTAGAGCGCCCGCTTCCGCCGAGCTCGACCTCGCGGCCAGCGCCGCGTGGCGGGAGGCGGCGGCGCGACAAAGTCCCGCACGAGCTGGTTGACCTTGACCGGATCGCGCCCCTCCGGCACATGGCCCGACCCGTCGAGCTCGACCAGCCGGCCGCCGGTTAGCCGCGCGAGCTCCCGAGCGTGCGCCACGGGACGTACCGCGTCGTCGGTCCCGTGGATGACGAGCGTCGGACAGCGGATTTTCGCGGCGAGCTCGCGCACTGCATCCGCGTCGCGGACGCGGTCGGGTGCCTCCACGGTCGCGACGAGCGTCTCCGGGGTCGTCTCGAGCGCCCAGCCGATGCAATCCTCGATCTGCTTCGTCGAGTGCGGCTCGGTGAAGCACTGCGCAAAGAAGAACTCGAGGAAGTCGCGGTGCTGCTCGAGCCAGTAGTGCCGGTTGAACTTCGCCCAGCCCTCATAGCTCTCCAGCTGCTGGTCGAAGCGGATCGCATCTGCAAGGGCCGGATCAAGCGGACCGAGCGGGAGCGCAGAGGCGATGAAGATCACGCTCGCGACCCGCTCGGGGTGCTCGGCCGCGAGCAGCAGGGCCCACTTCGCGCCCGCCGACTCGGAGACGAGCGCGGCGGAGCGCGTGCCGGTCGCGTCCATCACCGCCAGGGCGTCCCGTGCGAACTCGTCGTCCGAGTAAGCTGCGGCCTCTTCCGGGCGGTCCGACCTGCCGTTGCCGCGCCCGTCGAAGGTGACGACGCGGCAGTGCGTCGCAAGGTATGGAATCTGCATCTTCCAGAGTCGCGAGTGGACGATCGACCACGTCGGCAGCAGCACGACCGACGGCTCGCCCGAGCCGTAGACCTCGTAGAACGTGCGCACGCCGTCGCGCTCGACGAACCCCTCCTCGTCCGGGTAGCGGGCGCGCGTCTGCTCGCGAGGCGTCCCGGTGACGAGCTCATGCGTCGTCGTCATTGTGTCGCCTCCAGCCACTCGTCGATCCAGTCGAGCAGGGCGCGATGGCCGTTGTCGATTCCCGACAACCGTTCGAGGATGATCCCCTGGTTGAACGTCGCGACCAGGGTCACGAGCGCGTCGAGTGGAATGCCGATCTCGTGCTCGTGCCGTCCCCGCTCGAACGCCTCGCGGACGACCGCATACCACTCGCCCGTGACCCGCGCGACGCGGTCCCTCATCTCCGGGCGATTCCAGGCAAGCGCCTGCAGCTCGTACCAGACCTTCTGGTAGCCGCTCGAGAAGTCCTCGTCGAGGTAGCGCATCGCTTCCCGCCACCTTTCGACGAATGGAACCTCGGCCTCGTACATCGCTCGCTGGCGGGCGATCAGCTTCTGGGTGAAGCGCTCGAGCGTGCGAACGAGGAGATTGTCCATGGAGCCGAAGTAGTAGTGAACGAGCCCGTGGTTTACCCCGGCCTCCTCCGCGAGACGCCGCGTCGTGACGGCCGCGTAGCCGACGCTGACGAGCAAACGCTCGGCAGCATCAAGAAGTGCCTCCTCGGCGGCTGCGCGAGGTGTGGTCGGAACCGTGGCGGCCGTTGGCGGCTCCGCTCCGCTCATCCAGCCGCAGCCTGCTTCGTCACGTGATCGACGACATGCTTGAGCTCGGCCGCGGGTGACACGTCGATGTACTCGCAATCCTCGAGCGCCTCCGGTGCGTGTCCCGGGGCCCAGTAGAAAGCCTGACCCGCCTCGTAAACCTCGTCGCCGGACCTCGTGTGCATGACCAATTTCCCGCGCAGCATGAAGCCCCAGTGCGGGCACTGGCACAGATCTTCCGGAAGGCCCTGAAGCAGCGGGGTCAGGTTGGCGCCTTCCGGGAGGCGCACCCACGCCATTGCCATCTCCCCGAGCTCCCGCATCCTGAACTCGACACCGTCGCCTTCGATGGCCATCGGAAAGTCCTCGCGAGCGAGTCCAATCATGACGATCCTCCTTAGTCGATTGACTAAACCATTTGACCAAATAGCCCTGCCCGTGTCAAGCCCCAGGCCAACCTGGAGCGCACGCCGAACCGGGCAGCAACGTCGCACGTCCGCCTTCAGAGGCCGAGGATGAGGCCGAGCGCCTCGTCCACGGCGCGCAACTCGCCCGCGTCGAGGCGCCCCGCCGACGGGCCGAGGCGCTGCGGGTCGACCACGGTCGTCCGCTCGACGAGAACGCGCGTCTCGCGTCCTCCGAGCGTAATCGTCGGCCGGAAGCTCGCCGGCCGCGCGCTCGCAGAGGTTGGCGCGACGAGCGTGGTGCTGAGCTCGAGAAACTCGTCGGCCTCCACGATCACCGCGGAGCGGGCGCCGCGCTGTTCATGACCGCGCGCTCCGCGCCGCGGGGGCAGGCGGAAGACTTCGCCGCGGACCATCTCAGCCCAGCGAGCGTGGCGCCAGCTCGGCCAGCTGCTCCCGGACGATCCGCATCTCCTCGCGATCGCCCTCGTCGGCCGCCACGCGCCGCGCCTCCTCGCGAAGCGCCGAGCGGACGCGCCGGCGCGCAGCCGCCTCACGCAGCGCCGTGCGCACCGCCTCCGAATCCATCATTATCGCCGGCGCGAACGACATCGAGCGCGGCGGCGGAAGCATCGTCGAGTCGAACGGATCTCACTGCCCTCGACACTGCGCCGCGTCGCGGAAGTGCGGATCGGTAGTTCGCCGCATGCGAGCTCAGGCGCGTTGCTGATGTCTTGCCCGAGTGGACGCGCGACGCTCGCTTCATGTCATCAAAACGCACGGAGCGGGTGCATGTCCTGATCGCCGGCGGAGGCGTTGCTGCGCTCGAGGCCGCGCTCGCGCTACGGGCGCTAGCTGAGGATTGCGTGCGCGTCGAGATCCTCGCTCCCGAGCCCCACTTCTGGTACCGGCCGGTCGCGGTTGCCGAGCCGTTCGGTCTCGGCGAGGTGCGGCATTTCGAGCTGTCGAGGCTGGCGGCAGACGCCGGCGCGACCTTCTCCCCCGGGAAGCTCGTCTCCGTCGACACTGCTCGCTGCCTCGCGTACACCTCTCCCGGCGGCGCCCTTTCCTACACCACGCTCCTCATCGCCTGCGGTGCTGTACCGAAGCCGGCCGTCGACGGAGCGCTCACGTTCCGTGGGCCGGCGGACACGGCGAAGATCGAACGGCTGCTCGCCGAGATCGAGGCCGGCGAGGTACGGCGAGTCGTCTTCGCGGTGCCTGCGGGCGCGGTCTGGAGCCTGCCTGCCTACGAGCTGGCGCTGATGACAGCAGCCTGGGTGGCCGAGCGCGGCGTCACCGGCGTCGAGGTCGCGGTCGTCACTCCTGAGGACGAGCCGCTGCACCTGTTCGGCCCGGAGGCGAGCGGCGTCGTGCGAGAGCTGCTCGACGAGCGCGGGATCGCTGTCCATACGCGCGCGTATCCCGTGGAGGCTCGTGAGGGCGAGCTGCTCATCGCCGGCGGCGGCATCGTCGTGGCCGATCGCGTTGTCGCGCTTCCACGCCTGGAGGGCCCGCGGATCGGCGGGATCCCGCAGACGTTCGAGGGATTCATCCCCGTCGACCCGCACGGACGAGTCACCGGCATGTCTGACGTCTACGCGGCGGGGGATGTCACGACCTTTCCCGTCAAGCAGGGCGGCATCGCCGCCCAGCAGGCTGAGGCTGCCGCCGAGGCGATCGCCGAGGCGGCCGGCGTCGACCTGGAGCCACGCCCCTTCCGGCCCGTTCTCCGCGGTCTGTTGTTGACCGGGGCCGAGCCGCGCTATCTCCGCGGCGATCTCGTCGGCGAGCCTGGCGAGATCTCGCAAGCGAGCCCAGAGCCCCTCTGGTGGCCGCCGGCGAAGATCGTCGGCCGCTACCTCGCTCCGTTTTTCGCCGAGCTCGCGGGCACCGGAGGTTCGACGGCGCCAACCGCAGAAGTCGGCGTACCCGTGGAGGTGGAGCTCGACGTCGCCACGATCGAGCACCGGCGCGACCGTCTCATAGAGACTGCGGTCGACGACGCCCTCCGCGACTCGGATGGGGCAAAGGTCGGAGGCGTCATGCGCGCCGACCCGTTGGTCGTCGCGCCCGAGGACACGCTCGGCGAGGTCGCCGAGAAGATGAGCGAGAACGACGTCGGCTCGGCTCTCGTCGCCGAGTACGGGCGGCTGATCGGGATCCTCACCTCGCGCGACGTGCTTCGGGCGCTCGCCGGCCGCGTGCACTCGAGCGAGGCCCGCGTGCGCCAGTGGATGACGGCGGAGCCGATCACGGTCTCACCGAACACGAAGCTCGAGGCGGCCGCGCTCCTCATGACAGAGCACCACATCCATCACCTACCGGTCGTCGAGGACGAGCGGCCGATCGGGATGGTCGGCATGCGGGACGTCGTGCGCTCCGCCTCCTCCGGGTTTCTCGGAGGAATCGGGCTCGGCTTCTGAGCCGGGTGTTCCGAAATGACACATTCCGGTTCCGTAGTTCTCCGCACCGCGTCGGTGCGCTTCTCCCGATGGCGCGGCCTTCTCCATCGCCAAGACTGCTCCCAACACATGAAGACATCCATCCGGGAGGTAGAGAGATGAAAGGCAAAAGGATTTGGGAGATCGGCGGATTTCTCGCCGGCGGCGTTTTGATCGTGTTCGGTATCGTCGCGATCTTCCTCGGCGTGACCGGCTACACGACGACCCGTGACGCGATCAAGGACGAAGGGATCACGTTCGGCTCGGCTGATGATCCGGTGGTGTCGAAGTACGCCAGTCAGTGGGCCGATGAGCAGGTCGCGACCGGCGACCAGGCACGGGCGTTCGCGCGGATCATGCGGGAGCACACGCTCGAGATCACCGACGGCCTGACGTATTCGCAGATGGGCCGCTTCCAGTCGGCAGAAAAGCCCAGCGATCCTGCGGGCACGAGTGACGAGGACGCTGCTGCGAAGGACGAAAGCGGCCAACCCGTCTCGAACGGCGCTCGCGACATCTGGGTGACGGAGACGGCGCTGACGACGGCCCTCAACATGAGCTACATGGCCGAGCGGTTGTCGGTATTCGGAATGGTGGTCGGAGTCGCGCTGCTGCTCACCGGCATCGGGCTCGTCATCCTCGCGTTCGCGGTCTTCGGCAGGCGTGAGCGGGTCACGAAGGCAAGCAGGGCGACGGCGCCCAGCGCGATCGTCGCGGGCTGATCCGGGGAATGAGACGGGAGGCCCGGGTCGAGCAGAGCTCCACCCTCCCGGAGCAGCAAGGAGAGGCGGCGAGAGCCGCCTCTCCTCTTTGGAGCTGCACACGCGGCTTTTCCAAGAAGGCCCGCAGATGGGGAATTTGTCCTGGCACGGCGAGTTGCTTGTCATGCGATACGTCTTGTGTGCTCGGATAGGACTCCCGATCTCAGTGGACACACTCTTCGTCTTCGCCGCTGCGCTCGTTACCGCCCTCGCGACGGGGCTGGGAGCGCTCCCCTTTCTGCTCGTCCGCCGGCCAGAGCGGCGCTGGCTCGGGCTCGCGAACGCCCTTGCCTCAGGGTTCATGATCGGCGCGAGCGTGGGCCTCGCCTACGAAGGGGCGGGCCACGGGTCCGGGCGCATGCTCCTCGGAGTCGTCGCAGGTGCGATGTTCATCGCGTTGACGAGTCGCCTGCTCGTCCGCGACCGCGAGCTCCACCTCGGCGCGCTACAGGGCGCCGATGCCCTTCGCGCACTGCTGATCGTGGGCGTCATGACGGTGCATTCGTTCACCGAGGGGGTGGGCGTGGGTGTCGCTTTCGGCGGCGGCGAGGCGCTGGGAGTCTTCATCGCGATCGCAATTGCGGTGCACAACATCCCGGAGGGGCTTGCGATTAGCCTCGTGCTCGTGCCGCGTGGCACCTCCGTGTCGAAAGCAGCCGGCTGGAGCGTGTTCTCGAGCCTGCCGCAACCGTTGATGGCTGTGCCCGCGTACCTCCTTGTCGAGGTATTCGAGCCGTTCTTGCCCGTCGGCCTCGGATTCGCGGCCGGCGCCATGCTTTGGCTGGTGGCGCGGGAGCTCTTGCCGGAGGCGCTCCGAGAAACCCGACCGGCGACGGTCGTGGCGACAGCGGTGCTCTCCGCCACCGCGATGATCGCTTTCCAGCTGACCGTGCTCTGATCTGCGGGAAACCCACAACCAGGTTCGGTGTCTCGCCCGGATGCCGTTGCGCGCGCTCGCGCCTACCTTGCGACGTACGCACGACGAGACTTTCGAGGAGGAACGGAATGACCAGCTATCCGGCACCGTCCAAGACGCGGTATCAACGAACAGTCGACCCCGAGAAGGGGTCGGGCGTGTTGGTCAAGCTCGTCGCGATGTTTCTCGGGATCGCGGTCGGCGTGCTGATCGTCGCCGTCGTCGTGATGATGCAGGCTGCCGACGAGGCTCGCGACGAGGCGAACGCGGCGACCGCCACGACCGACCCCGGCTCTCGATCGGCTGCAGATAGCGGAGCGGTCAGCCTTCCGCTTCAGAGCTTTGCCGGCACGACAGGCGAGAACTCGGAGGAGCTGGCGAAAGCGCACGTGGCGACCGAAGCCGCGCTCCCACCCGTTCCCGCCGGCGATCTCGCCAAGGTGCACATGACGCTCAAGGACATGGCCGTCCAGATCGCACCCGGCGTGAGCTACAACACCTGGGCGTTCGACGGCCACGGTGCGCCTGGTCCGATCATCAACATCCGCGAGGGCCAGACGGTCGAGATGACGCTTACGAACGGCGGCTCGATCCCGCACTCGATCGACTTCCATGCGGCGCGCATCGCCCCCGACAGGGCGTTCCGCGATGCGAAGCCGGGCGAGTCGTTCACCTTCCGCTTCACGGCGAAGGATCCCGGCGTCTACATGTACCACTGCGGCACGAAGCCGGTGCTCGCGCACATCGCCAACGGCATGTACGGCGCGATCGTCGTCCAGCCGAAGGAGGGTCTGCCGAAGGTCGACAACGAGTACGTCCTCGTGGGTAGCGAGTGGTACCTGAACGGGGACGGCGTCAAGGACGCCGCCTCGCTGGACATGGCCAAGGCTCGAAGCCGGTTGGCGGACTGGGTGACTTTCAACGGCTACGCGAACCAGTACGTCACGCATCCGCTCACCGCAAAACCGGGCGAGACGACGCGGTTCTGGGTCGTCGCTGCTGGGCCGACGAACAACGTGAACTTCCACGTCGTCGGCACGATCTTCGACCGCGCCTGGGTCAATTCCGACCTTGCAAGCCCGCCGCAGAAAGGCGTCCAGACTGTGGTCGTCCCGGCTGGCGGCGGCGCCGTCTTCGACGTGAAGATCGACCAGCCGGGCCTCTACCCGTTCGTCAGTCACGCGTTCGCCGACGTCGACCTCGGCCAGGTCGGCTTGCTCAAGGTTGGCAACCCGACGGGAACGACGGGCCACTAAGGCGGTGACGTACTACGCGGATCCAGAGGAGGACACGATGAAGAAGATCCTGATCGCGACCGACGGCTCGCCTTCGGCCCGCGAAGCGGTTGCTTTCGGCCTCGAGCTCGCGACCGAGCAGAGCGCCGAGGCCGTCGTCGTTCACGTCGCGCATGCCGTCGACGTCCTGCCCACGGCGCTCTTTGGTATCCCCGGTGCGCTGCCACACCCGCTGACCGCAGATGACCTAGTGCCGCTCGAGGAGGCCTCTACGCTCGCCGCCGAGAAGGGCGTCAGCGCACGGACAGAGCTGCTAGCCGGCGATCCAGTCGATGAGATCGTCGCCTTCGCGGACTCGATCGACGCCGACCTGATTGTCGTCGGATCCCGCGGGCATGGAACGATCGCGAGCGCATTCCTCGGTAGCGTCTCCCAGGGCGTGCTGCACGAGACCCGGCGACCCGTGCTCATCTTCCGGCGAGCGCGGGCCCGCATGGACGAGCCCGCCGCAGCGGTGAGCTGAGCCGCATACGAAGATGGTGAAGATGTCGACCACGCTGGCAGGTGGTCTGCCGCCCGCGACCCGCAAGGCGACTGACAAAGACCTAGCAGGCCGATGACCGGCAGCATTGTTTCGCGCCGCTGCTCGCGCTGCACGTCCACGACTGGTACCGCGCCGGCGAGGGCGCGCTCGGGGCACGGCTTCTCGACCTGCCGGTGATGCGGTCGCACGGAGTCGACGTTGTGAAGGGCGAGGCGATGCGCTACCTGGCGGAGCTTCCGTGGTTCCAGAAGAGTGACGGCGGGTCTCGCCGCTTCCAGGCTCAGCCTTCGAGCAGCCCCTCGGTGAGCGCGTAGCGGACAAGCTCTGCCCGACTCGAGAGCCGGAGCTTCTGCATGATGTGCGCGCGGTGCGTCTCGGCCGTGCGGACGGAGATATAGAGCATCTTCGCGATCTCCTGGTTCGTGTGGCCGAGGGCGAGGAGGCGCAGCACCTCTCGCTCGCGGTCTGACAGAGGATCCTCTTCTGCCCGCCGACGCTCCTCCGACTCGGCCTGGACGAGCCTCGCGCCGAGGGACGGGTGGACATAGCGCTCACCTGCGGCGACAGCGCGGACGGCGTCCACTACCTCGGTGTCCGCGGCTTCTTTGAGCACATAGCCTCTTGCGCCGGCCTCGAACGCCTCGCGCAAGTAGTGGGGATCGTCCTGCATCGACAGCATCAGCACCCTCGCCTCGGGTGCGGCTTGCAGGAGCGCGGGGATTCCTTCGATCCCGCTTTTGCCAGGCATGGTCACATCAAGGAGGACAACGTCAGGCTTGTGCTCGATCGCCTCGAACACCGCCCGATCCGCGTCCGCCGCCTCCGCGACCGTCTCGATGTCGGGCTCGGCGTCGAGCACGCGGCGGAGGCCGCTACGTACGACGGCGTGGTCGTCCACGATCAGCACCCGTATCGTCATCGGAGCGACACCTCCGCGACCAACGTCGTACCCGCACCGACGCTCGACTCTATCTGGAGCCTCCCCCCGACGAGTGCGATCCGTTCTCGCATGCCGGCGAGCCCGAGCGCGTCCTCGCGAATGGCCCCGGGGTCGAAACCCGAGCCGTCGTCCTCCACGACTGCGACCACGGACCCGTCCTTTCGGCTGAGGAGGATGCTGACCCGGGCGGCGCCAGCGTGCTTGACGACATTCGTCAGCGCCTCCTGGACTACCCGGTAAAGGGCGGTCTCGACCTCGCTCGGCAGTCGCTCCTCGCCGAGCTGCGCCTCGAGGTCGACCTGCAGCCCGCTCTGTTCCCGAAACGTGTCGGAGAGCCGTTCGATGGCCGCAACCAAGCCGAAGTCGTCGAGCACCGTGGGACGCAGCTCGACGGCGAGTCGTCGCACGTCCTGAAGCGTCGAGACGACGAGCTCGCGGACGGAGCTTACGGCAGCGCGGGTTTCCTCGGACTCGGCAGACTGCTCGAGCGGCTTCAGCCCGAGCAGGATCGACGTCAGCGCCTGGCCGGTCTCGTCGTGGAGCTCTCGGGCAAGCCGTCTTCGCTCCGACTCCTGCGCTTCGACGACACGCCGCACGGCGTCACGGCTCACCCGCTCGGACAGGTCGACCGCCACCGCCGCTCGGGCGGCCAGTGTCTCGGCCAGGCGAAGATCGTCGTCGGTGAAGCTCGGGCTGGGCCCCGACTTGTCATGTGCGATGAGCACGCCGATCCCGCGGCCGCGGACGAGCAGAGGCACGAAGAGGGCCGAGTGGACCCCGAGTCGCCGCGCTGCCTGCTGGTCGATCTCCGGATCCTCGAGCACGGAGTCGACCCGCTCGCTGCGACCGCGCTCGAGCACCCGCCCCGCCTTCGAGCTCGCGAACTCGAGCCGCATCTCGACGGCGCCGTAGCCGGCTTCACCCTCGGCCGCGGCGACGCGAAGCCCGTCTCCCTCGGGCAGAGCGATCAGCACGAGTCGCGCGTCGACCAGCTCCCGCAAGCGCCGCGCGACCAATGCGAGCAGCGGCTCGAGCTCGAGCTCCGACGCGAGCGCGATGCCGATCTCGTTGAGGGACTTGAGCTGCCGCAGCCACCGCGTCGAGCTCTCGTAGAGGCGTGCGTTCTCGATCGCCACCGCCGCCTGCGCAGCCAACAGCTGCGTCAGATCCTCGTCCTCCTCGGTGAAGTCCTCGCCGCCGTGCTTCTCGGTCAGGTACAGGTTTCCGTACGGAATCCCGCGTAGCACGATCGGCACGCCGAGGAACGCCTTCATCGGCGGGTGGTGGCGCGGGAAGCCAACCGAGCGCGGATCGTCCGCCAGGTCGTGCAGTCGCAGGGGCTTGGCTTCGCGGATCAGGACGCCGAGGATTCCGCGCCCGCGCGGCAGGTCGCCGATCGCGGCGTGCGTCTCGGCGTCGATCCCGGTGGTCAGAAAGCGCTCGAGCGCCTGCCCTGACTTGTCGATCACCCCGAGAGCTCCGTACCGGGCGGCGGTCAGCTCGGCCGCGGTCTCGACGATCCGCTGCAGGAGCGCGTCGAGCGAGAGCTCCGAGCTGAGTGCGATACCCGCGTCGACGAGCACGCGCAGGCGGTCGAGCTGCTTCGCCGAGGAGTCCACGTCGGCCATTCTGCGTTACAAACGTCCCAACCCACCCGGCGATGACGCGGAATGACGCGGGTGCTCTGATCGTTGAACACGCGGGTGCTCTGATCGTTGAACAAGGAGTCGCGTGGTAGTGGTTCGCATGGAGGGCTCCTCTGCCTTCTATAGCGGCTGCTCACGCTCGCAACCCTGCGAGAGGAGGAAGGGAATTGAAGGGGAAGC
>JBBDMN010000194.1:0-3174 GCA_040878305.1 Gaiellaceae bacterium | reverse complement strand
ACGGCCCGGCGTCGAAGCTTCAGCGTCGGCGTGACCTCGCCGTGCTCCATCGTGAAGTCGCGCGGGAGGAGGGCGAAGCGCTTCACCTGCTCGAAGCGTGAGCGCTCGCGATTCGTCTCGTCCACGATTTCCTGCACGAGCTCACGGACCTGCTGGTCGCGAATGAGCGACGGCATGTCTGTCGCGACTCCATGCTCCTCCGCCCAGCGCCCGATCTCCGCCTCGTCGAGCGTGATCAGTGCGGCGACGTAGGGGCGCCGGTCGCCGACGATGAGCGCCTGTGAGACATACCTCGACGTCTTGAGGTCGTTCTCGATGTTCTGGGGGGCGACGTTCTTCCCGCCGGCCGTGACTAGAACGTCCTTTTTGCGGTCGGTGATCGTGATGAACCCCTCCGCGTCGATCTCGCCGATGTCGCCGGTTCGGAGCCAGCCGTCGGGAGTGAGCACGGCCGTGGTTGCTTCCGGTTCCTTGAAGTACCCCTGGAAGACGGTCTCGCTGCGGACGAGGATCTCGCCGTCGTCGTCGACCTTCACGTCGAACCCGGGCAGCGCCGGGCCTACGGTGCCGAATCGGTAGCGGTCGGGCCGGTTCGTGCTGGCCGCCGTCGTGCATTCCGTCAACCCGTAGCCCTCGAGGATGCGTATCCCGACTGCGTCGAAGAACTCTGCGATCTCCTTGGCCAGTGGCGCGCCGCCCGAGATCGGGATGCGCAGGCGTCCGCCGAGCCGCTCCTTCACCTTCGAGAAGACGAGGCGGTCGGCGAGCCGATGCCGCGTTGCAAGCCCTCGCGGGACGGGCTTCCCCTCACCCTCGAGGCGGCTGACCTCGCGACCGATCGGAAGCGCCCAGTCGATGAGCCGCCGCTTGACTCCGGTAGCGTCCGCAAAGCGCGCCTGGACGGCGGTGTAGACCTTCTCGTACACACGGGGCACGCTCGGCAATACGGTCGGCCGCACTTGCAGCATCGCCTCGGCGACCCGCAACGGGTCCGCGAGGAAGGCGATCGGGAAGCCGACGTACGCCCCGGTCAGGAGCATCAGCCGCCCGAAGTTGTGCGCGAGCGGAAGGTAGAGGAGCATCAGGTCGTCCGGCCGGTAATGGTCCTGCATCTCGTCGACGACGCTCACCATCGCGTAGTAGTTGCGATGCCTGATCATGCAGCCCTTCGGCGGCCCGGTCGTCCCCGAGGTGTAGATGATCGTGAAGAGGTCTTCTTCCTCGATCGCGGCCGAGGCCTCGTCGAGCGCCGTCGCGTTCGCCTCCGCGAAGTCGCGGCCGTGCGCGGCGAGGCCTGCGAGATCGTGGAACGTGAGCACGTGCTCGAGCTTTGGCAGCTCCTCCGATACGGCTTCGACCTTGGCGAGTTGCGCCGCGTCCTCGCAGACGATCCCGACGGCATCCGAGTGCTCGAGGAGGTAGCCGACGTCACGCTCAGCACTGTTCGCGTAGACGGGAATACCGACGGCGCCGATGCGGGCGAACGCGAAATCCAGCAGCGCCCAGTCGAGGGAGTTCTGAGCGAGAAGGGCGAAAGCGTCGCCCTTGCGCACGCCTCGCGCCAGGAGACCGTTCGCATACGCACGGACGAGGTCGTCCGCCTCCGGCCAGGAGACCTCGCGCCAGCCACCTGCGTCCTCGACGAGGTATGCCGGTGTCGGCCGCTCAGCCGCTACTGCGTCGTGCCACAGCCGTGCGATCGTGCGCCGCCCGCTGGACGGAGGAGTCGTCGGGGCCGCAGAGGCGGTCTCGGTCACTTATCTGAGCTTACTGAGAGGGGTTGCGGACTGGGTGGCGAAACAGCTTGGTCCCTCTAGAGTTATCTCGACTCATGCGCACTACCTGGAACGGATCCCTCAGCTTCGGCCTTGTCTCGATCCCCGTCGGGCTCGCTCCCGCGACGAAGCCCGCCGCGCGCCAGTCGGACGTCTCCTTCCGGCTGCTCCACCGTGAGTGCGCGACCCCGATCAAGCAGAAGCGCTGGTGCCCGACGCACGACCGCGAGGTCTCGCAGGACGAGATCGTCCGCGGGTTCGAGGTGGCGAAGGGCCAGTTCGTGATCGTCGAGGACGCCGACCTCGAGGCGCTCGAGCGCCACGACGACTCGCGCTCGATAGAGATCACGCGGTTTGTGCAGCAGGACTCGGTCGACCCGATCTACTTCGACCGCACGTACTTCCTCGTTCCCGCATCGGGAGCAGCCCAGCGCCGTCCCTACGTCCTCCTGCTCCAGGCGATGGAGCAGTCGGGCACGGCGGCGATCGGCCGTTTTGTGCGCTCGGGGCGGGAGAGCCTCTGTCTCGTCCGGGCGAAGGGAGACGCGCTCGCGCTCGAGACGCTCTTCCTTGCCGAAGACGTGTACTCGCAGGCCGAGATCGCCGAGGCGGTCGAGGAGACGAAGGTGAAGAAGTCCGAGCTCGACCTTGCGCAGCAGGTGATCCAGAGCCTCGCCGGCGACTTCGAGCCCTCGGAGCTCCACAGCGAATACCGGCGCGACCTCAAAGCCCTCCTCGAGGCCAAGTTGCGCGGCGAGGAGATCGCGATTCCGGAGCCCGTCACGGACGCACCGGTAATCGACCTCATGGAAGCGCTGAAGGCAAGCGTCGCGGCGGCGAAGAAGGGCAGCGGCGCGGCGAAGCCGAGCAGCGCCAAGAGCAATACGCGGAGCCGGGCGAAAGCGTCCTAAGTGCTACCGCGCTAGACGTCTACCTCGCGCGAGGGCGAGGTAGAGGAAAGCCTCGCCCCTACGAACGTGAGGTCGAGGCGGCCGTCGAGACTTGTTCGTGCGATGCCTGGAAAAGCGTTTTGTCGATCTTGCCCTGGTAGATCGGCATTCCTTCTTGGACGCAGATACGGATGACCTCATCGCGGTCGATCCCCGTCTCCTTCGCGAGCTCGTCCGGCGTCAAGTGGTTGGGCATCTAGATCCTCCTCCGGGCTTGAGAAAGTGGCATCAAAAAAGCCCGACGGCGCGGATCGCGCGGGTCGGGCTCGAAGTCGTTCGCTTCTCGGACGGGGTCAACCGACCCGTCCCTCGAGAGCTTTCATCATCCCTCTGAGCATACTCAAGCTCCCGCCGGCTGCGCAACGTCTCCCTGACCGAGCCGCTACCCTTGTCGCGCTCGGGGTGTGGCGCAGCCTGGTAGCGCGCTCCGTTCGGGTCGGAGAGGTCCC
>JBBDMN010000193.1:1296-3189 GCA_040878305.1 Gaiellaceae bacterium | reverse complement strand
CCCCCCCCCCGGAGCCCCCTCCTTTTTGGCGGGGCACTGGCCGGCCGCGCGGTGGCTCCCGGCGGGCAAAGCCCGCCTCCGCCATCGCTGGCGAGCGCACAGCACGACGTCAACAGTCGAGGTGCATCGTGCCGGTAAGGGTGCGTATGGCACCGTCTCCCACCGGCTTCCTCCACATCGGGGGGGTGCGCACGTTCCTCTTCAACTGGCTCTTCGCGCGTGGGCGCGGGGGGGCGTGCCTGCTTCGGATCGAGAACACGGATACGAGCCGCGAGGTCGAGGAATCCGTGGCGCAGATCGAGCGCTCGCTCCACTGGCTCGGGATCGACTGGGACGCCGAGACGACGTTCCAGCTCGACCGCTTGGAGCGCGCGCAGGAGGAGGCTCGCAGGCTCGTCGCCAAGGGAGCGGCCTACGAGGACGAGGGTGCGATCCGGATCCGCATGCCCGACGAGGGCGTGACCGGCTGGGAAGACGCGATCAAGGGACACATCGAGTTCCCGAACGAGCAGCTCGAGGATCTCGTCCTCGTCCGTTCGGACGGTCGCCCGACCTACAACTTCGCCTCGCCGCTCGACGACTGGCTCGACGAGATCACGCACGTGATTCGCGGCGACGACCACGTCTCGAACACGCCCAAGCAGCTCCATGTGCTGCGCGCGCTCGGCGCCGAGCCGCCGGTGTACGCGCACGTGCCAAGCGTCTTCGGCGAGGACGGGAGGAAGCTCTCGAAGCGCCACGGGGCCATCTCGGTGGACGAGTTCCGGTTGGCGGGCTACGTCTCGGAGGCGCTCATGAACTTCCTCGCGCTCCTCGGCTGGGCGCCCGACGGCGAAACGACGATCATGTCCCGCGACGAGCTCGTCGAGCGCTTCTCGCTCGAGCGCGTGGGATCGAGCCCGGCGACCTTCGACTACGCGAAGCTCGACTGGATGAACGGGGTCTACCTGCGCGCGTTCTCGATAGACGACTACGCCGACCGGCTGGTCGCGTACCTAAGGGAGCAAGGGAGCGAGTGGGCGGAGGGGCGCATCCGCGCCGTCGCGCCGCTCGTGCAGGAGAAGATCGGCCGCCTCGGCGAGTTCGCCGGCTTCGCAGGGTTTCTCTTTCACGACGTCGAGCCCGACCCGAGCCTCCTCGACGAGCGGATCCTCACCGCGGCCGCAGATGCGCTAAGCCGGACCGAGCCCTGGTCCGTCGAGGCGATCGAGACCTCGCTGAAGCAACTCTGTGACGAGCTGGGCGAGAAGCCACGAACGGTGTATCCGCCGATTCGCGTCGCGGTCACGGGCTCGCGCGTATCGCCCGGCCTGTACGAGAGTCTCGAGCTGCTCGGGAAGGATAAGACGCTCGAACGGCTCGGGGCGGGATTGACAGCGACCCTCTAGAGGACTAGTTTCCCACACCTGAATCAGGTCTCACGGCTCACCGAGATCGCGAGCGCACGCGTCGACGAAAGCCGGAAGACCGTCGCGCAGGCGCTCAACCAAAAATGACGGCACTTGCGGATCTCGTCGGCGTCGAGCTCGGGCCGACAAGCTGGTTTGACGTCACGCAGGAGCGGATCGACCGCTTCGCGCAGGCGACCGACGATCCGCAGTGGATCCACACCGATCCCGAGCGGGCCGCCCAGGGCCCGTTCGGGACGACCATCGCGCACGGTTATCTCACCCTTTCGCTCTGTGTCCCGATGCTCTACGAGCTGTTCCCGCCCTCCGGCGGCGCTCTCGTCAACTACGGGGTCAACCGAGTTCGCTTCCCGGCGCCGGTGCCGTCAGGGGGCCGGGTGCGGGGGCGATTCTGGGTTCTCTCGGTCGAGGACACACCGAGCGGAGGGCGCGCGACGATCGAGGCGAAGGTCGAGTGCGAGGGCGTCGAGAAGCCGGTCTGCGT
>JBBDMN010000193.1:0-1196 GCA_040878305.1 Gaiellaceae bacterium | reverse complement strand
CAGTCGGGCGTCCCGATCGGGACCGTCGGAACCCCGTTCTCGCTCCCGATGACCGCCAGCGTGGCCGACCCGAAGACGTGGTCGATCAGCGCTGGAGCCCTGCCGCCCGGACTCAGCCTCGGCGCCAGTGACGGACTGATCTCCGGCACCCCAACGGTCGCCGGCGCGTATGCCTTCACGGTCCAGGCCCAGATCGATGCCACTAGCACGGCCACGCAGAGCTTCACGCTCAATGTTCGCGATGCGCTAACGATCGCCGGACCTACCGATCCCGCCCTCGAGGTCGGCGTCCGCTACCTGACGGCGCTGAAGGGGAACGGCGGCCTGCGCACGTACAAGTGGGCACTGACTGCCGGCGCGATGCCCCCCGGATTGACCTTCTTCCCCGGCGGTGCGATCACGGGCAGGCCGACGATGGCAGGGGAGTTCGAATTCACGGTGACGCTGACCGACAGCGAAGGACGGACGCTGACGTACGACGGTTCTCTGACGATCGCCCCGAGGCTCGCCGTCGCGACGACGCGGTTGACGGGCAGAGCGGGCCGCTTTTTCCGCAAGAAGGTCGTCACGCTCGGAGGCGTCGGTCCGGTGAGCTGGCGCATCAAGCGCGGCCCGCTCCCGCGGGGAATCAAGTTCGACCGCCTTACGGGCATGTTCTTCGGGACGCCGACGAAACCCGGCACGTGGGTCATCTCGGTCGAGGTCGTCGACTCGTTGCGGGTGAAGTCCACCGCAACGATCACCATCACCGTCGGCAGCCAGCTCAAGCTTCGCAAGTCGGGCTAGATCGCGGCGTCGCAAGGCGCACGTTTGGTTCGCGACCTACTCGGGTACCGGCTTCGCATGCTGACAACTTGCAGTGAGCCAGGCTGCACAACACTCGTCATGGGAGGCCGCTGTGTCGACCATGACGCCGTGCCGTCACGGGTCTTCATACGTGGACGCCCTTTCGTACCGACCGCGAGCGAGCGCACGAGCGTCATGATCGGGGGTGTCTCGGTGCCCACCGCGCCGGTTGCCTGGAGCACTCGGCACCTCCAGACAGTCCGTACGGGGTCCGAACACCCCAGGTAGCCGCGACCCTTCAGCACCGACATCTATGCGGCCGCCCGTCACCAAATCGACTCCACCGCGGCGCGATCACGACTCGCCGTGCAAGCCCGACCGTGAAATCGAGTGCCCATACCAAGGAGGTT
>JBBDMN010000192.1:0-3198 GCA_040878305.1 Gaiellaceae bacterium | reverse complement strand
CCGACTCCGGTGACGAGGCCTGCTCCAGCGACCAAGCCCACCGCGCCGTCGAAGCCGCGCGCGTCGGTGCCACAGACGCCGGCGTCGCGTCCAGCCGCAGTCCAGACCAAGAGCGGCTTCCCCGTTCCCGTCGACCGCGCACTCCGGCGCCATCAGGTCGTGGTCGTCGCCGTCTACCTGCCCGGCGCCGGCGTCGACCTGCAGGTCCGGGCGGCAGCCAGGGCGGGAGCCCGCGAAGCGGGTGCCGGATTTGTCGCCCTGAGCGCGCTCTCCGAACGCCTTGTGCGCCCGCTCGTTGCGAAGACCGGCGTGCTGCCCGATCCCGCGGTTCTAATCCTCAGACGACCCGGCATCGTGACGGCGACGCTCAGCGTGACCGACCGCGAAACCATCGCTCAGGCGGTCGTCCAGGCCAAGCGGTGAGCGAGCTCGCGGGCCAGGCAGGTCCTGGACGCGAGCTTTACGTACGGCACGCGCGTCTCGACGGACGTTCGGTCGCAGTGCTCCGAGCCGTCGACGAAGGACATCGCTGCGTGGTCGACGCCCAGGTCTGGCCGACCGGCGACACCCACCCGTACGACGCCGTCAAGGCCGGGCCGTACCTCTTTCCGAGTGCCGTCGAGGCGACGCGCTTCGTCACCAACGCCGTCGAGGCGCTCATCGCCCTCGGCTGCGACGTTAGCGCCTCGTAGAGGCGTAGTCGCAGGCCTGTGGATCGTTTGGCACGAACTCGGCACACTTGAGCCGGCCACTCAGGACATGTCCAGGGTCAGACCCTCTCATCATCCTTCGCAGCGTCCGCGCGGAATCGGAGGGTGGGACTCGTCGGTTCGAGCGTGCCTGCCTATCGCCGTCGCTAAAGCTTGACTAGGAGAGGACGCGAGCGAGCTCTTCAACCGACGTCAGGCCGGACGTGACCTTCTCCATCCCGTCGTCCCAGAGCGGGCGCATCCCGTTTAGCATCGCCGCGCGAGCAATCTCGTCGCGGCTCGCGTGCTGAACAGCGAGCGAGGCGATCTCCTCGGACATCCGAAGGAACTGGAAGATCCCGATCCGCCCGCGATAGCCCGTGTGGTTGCAGCGCGGGCACCCCTTCTTGCGGTAGAAGACCGCCCCGTCCGACGCGCGCGTGACATCAGGTGAGACGCGCGCCTCGAGAAGCTCCCTCTCGCTCGGGGAGTACGCCTCGCAGCACTGGGCGCAGAGCTTGCGCGCAAGCCGTTGCGCGAGCACGGCCGAGACCGCGGCGCCGGTGAGGAACGGCTCGACACCCATCTCCCCGAGCCGCGTGATCGTCGACGGCGCGTCGTTGGTGTGGAGGGTGGAGAGCACGAAGTGGCCGGTAAGCGCGGCTTCGATCGCGATCTTGGCCGTCTCCGTGTCGCGGATCTCGCCGACCATGACGACGTCGGGGTCGGACCGAAGGATCGACCGGAGCGACGAAGCGAAGGTGAGGCCCGCTCGGATGTTGATCTGCACCTGGTTGATGCCAGCAAGCCGGTACTCGACCGGATCCTCGACGGTGATGATGTTGATCTCCGGCCGGTTGATCTGCGCGAGGCAGCCGTAGAGGGTCGTCGACTTCCCCGACCCGGTCGGGCCGGTGACGAGAAGTGCCCCGGTCGGCATGCGCACGATCTCCTCGAGCTGTGCGCGCATCGCTTCCGAGAGCCCGAGCTCGACCATCGTGGGCGGCTTGCGCGACTTGTCGAGCAGGCGCATGACGACCTTCTCGCCCTCAACGGTGGGAAGCGTCGCCACGCGGATGTCGAGCGTGCGCCCGACCGCCGAGCTCGAGAGCGTGATGCGCCCGTCCTGCGGTTTCCGCCTCTCGGCAATGTCGAGCTTCGCCAGAACCTTCACGCGTGTCGTCACTCCGGCTGCCATCCGCTTCGGGACCCGCTGGGTCTCACGCAGGACGCCGTCGATACGGAAACGGATGACGAGCGAGTCCTCCTGGGGCTCGAAATGGACGTCCGACGCATTCTCCTCTGCGGCCTGGAAGATGAGAGTGTTCACGAGGCGGACGAGCGGGCCGTCCGAGATTCCGTCGTCGAGCTCGAGGTCGTCACCCGAGGCCTCGTCCTCGTCGAGCTCGACGATCGCCGACCCAACAGCTTCCGCTGTTCGCACGAGCCGCTGCAGCTCGGCGACGATGTCGTTGCGCGACGCGACGCCGAGCTCGATCGGATGCTTCGTAGCGAGACGAAGCTCGTCGATCGCATGCAGATTCCCCGGATCGGCGACGGCGATCTTGAGCACCTCGTCTTCGAGCGCGTACGGCACTGCTACTGCACGCTGGAGCGTCTGCACGGGGATGACCTGAGCGGCATCCAGCGCAATGCCAACCCCGGGAAGATCGACGACAGAGAGATGATGTCGCGCAGCGAGCATCCGCGCGACGCCGTCGGAAGTGGCGGCGCCCTCCTCGACGAGCGCCTGGGTCACAGGTATGCCGCGGGCGCTCCGTCCGCGGACGAGGGCGAGCGCGTCCGGCGCGAGCAGGGCGGTGCGTTCGAGGAGATCGAGGACGAGCTCGGCCGTGTCGTTGGCGCCGAGCTGCGTCGCGAGCGGCTGGGCGGGCGCATTCGACTCGGATCCACGGAACCCGAGGATGCGCAGACCCGGTAGCCGGTCGGTATCCATCAGCGATCCCTCGAACGGGTTATCGGCGGGCACGTGGCGCGCCTTGAGGCGGCTGTCCCTTAGAAGAGAGAGAGGTACGCGTCCAAGATCCGCTCTCCGAGAAAGAGGGCGAGAACCGCGCCGAGCGAGAGAAATGGCACGAGTGGAACCGCCATCTTTCGCGCCGCGCTTCCGTGCCGGGCGAAGAGGACGATCGCCGGAACGAGCGCGGCCAGGAAGCCGATCATGAGCGCCGCAGACACGGATGCGCCGAGCACCGCTCCGAGGAGCAGCGCGAGCTTCACGTCACCCATCCCGAGACCCTTCGGATACGCGAGCGCGGCGGCGAGCAGGAAACCGGAGGCGGCGAGCGCGGCCAGGATCCACTCGGGGCTCGGATCGATGAGTGTGTGCGCTACGAGAGCAACGGCGGCGGCCGGCAGGACGATCCGGTTCGGCACGATTCTGTACCGGGCATCGATGACCGACAAAGTGACGAGAACGGCGCAGAACCCGGCCGCGAGTGCCGCTTCCGGCGTCGGCCCGAAGACGGCGACGCAGGCGACGACGAGC
>JBBDMN010000191.1:0-3202 GCA_040878305.1 Gaiellaceae bacterium | reverse complement strand
CCTCTTCCCATTCCGAACAGAGAAGTTAAGCCCGCCAGCGCCGATGGTACTCGGGGCGCAAGCCCCCGGGAGAGTAGGACGCCGCCCATTCTTTCGCAAGACTGAAAACCCGCTAGCGAGGGTTTTCAGTCGCGCAGATCGTCAAAGGACCTAAAGCCGGCCGGCTTCGCGGCCGCATGCCGTGCACCCACGATCTCATCGACGGCCGGCCAATTCGTCGTCTGACAAGGCAGCGCGTCCTTCTCCGCCGAGCTCTCGTAGACGTCGAACGCGGTTCTCGAGCGGTGGATGGGTCTTGAACATCCGTGCCAGGCCCTCGTCCTCGAACGGATCGATCGCATACAGCGGCTCAGTGGCCGGCGACGCGGCGAACTCGACCAGCTCCGAGGCGCGGTTGAGCCGAAGCAGCGCGTCCGCGAGGTCGTGACCGGCACCTGTGAGATGAGCGGCAAGCGCATCTGCCTGGAGCTCTCTCCCAGGTGAGAGCAAGACATGGACGAACGCAGCCGCGATGGGCGCCAAGACGTACAGCAGCACACGCGAGAACCAACCGCCGATCCTGCTCGACTCGACGAGCGTGGCTGCTAGCAGCACGGCATAGGTCTGCACGAGCACGTCGCGGCGGCGAACATGCGCCAGCTCGTGCGCGATCACGGCCTCGAGCTCCTCCGGCCGCAACGTCTGCAGCGCCCCCGTCGATACCGCCAATGCCGAGCTGAGAGGGCCCCGGCCGACCGCGAAGAGCCGTGGAAAGCCGTCGACGATGAGATAGAGCTGCGGTGCGCGGACATCCAGCTTGGATGCGATCGTGTCCGCGGCCGAGCGGAGGAGCGGATCCTCGGCGAGTGCATAGGGACGCGCTCCGAGCATTCCGAGCAGCGCCCGATCGCCGTAGCGGTAGACGCCGCTCGCCGCGAGGAGTGAGCAGAAAACGAACAGCAGGGCCGTCGTCTGTCCGCCGATCAACCAACCCAGGCCACCGAGCGCGGTGGCGAGAAAGGCCACCAGGAGCCATGCCTTCAGCAGATTGAGCGCAGCAGCTCCGCCGCGCGCCACCGGCTGCCTAGCTCTCTCCGACGTCGTCCTCGGTGAGGCCGCGTGGTGGCCAATCCGGCTCGGGCGCGTCGCAGCGGCTGGAGCAGTGCACCGACGCGACGTTCTGGAGCGGGATCAGGATGTGCCCGTTGAGCTCGACGTGGGGGACGTCCTCGATCGAGCAGTACGCAGTGAGCACACCTTCCTGGTACTCGCCGCCGAAGAGAGCGACTTCGACCTGCTCGCCCTTGTACTTGTTCGTGTAGTCCTCCACGCGGCGGTCAGTGTACTGCCTCGAGGACGCCGTCCTGGATCGTCAAACGGACGACCTCGCAGTTCTCGACGAACCTGATTTCGTGCCGTGATGCCTCGAACGGTAGGCCGCTGAGTGCGGCCAGAACCGAGCGAATCGGACCGCCGTGAGTAACTGCCAGCACCTGGGCATCCGGGTGCGCTTCGCCGATTCGTCGGAGCTCCACGACGACACGCATGCCGAGCTCCTCATACGTCTCGCCGTCCTCCCAACCTGCCCGCGAGCCGACCCAGCGCCGATGGCCGTCTGGAAAGCGCTCCTCGACCTCGGGCACGGTCAGCCCGGACCACGAGCCGACATGAACCTCCTTGAGCGCCTCGCTCGGCCGCAGCTCGAACCCGAGCTCGGCCGCGAGAATCTCGGCGCTCTCGACGGCGCGACGAAGTGTGCTCGTGTACGCAACGGAGAATGCTTCGCCTGCGAGCTTGACGGCGAGCGCTCGTACCTGGGCTCGTCCCGCCTCGTTCAGAGGGATGTCCGCATGGCCCTGGAACCGGCGCTCGCGGTTCCAGTCGGTCTCGCCGTGCCTGACCATCACGATCGTCGTCGCCACCGGGGATACGCTAGTCACGGCCGTGGACCTCGGACTCGCCGGAAAGAGATGCCTCGTAACCGGCTCGACCGGCGGGATCGGGCTCGAGACCGCCCGGCTGCTCGTCGCAGAAGCCGCGCGCGTGGTCACCTCCGGCCGCCGCGAGTCGCCAGGTGTCGGAGAGGTCGCTCACGTTCAGGCGGACTTCTCGCTCACAGGTGAGCCCGAGCGCGCGGTTGCAGTGGCGGCACGCTCGCTTGGCGGGCTCGACGTCCTCGTCAACAACGTCGGCGTCGCGCGACATGCGAAATTCGAGGACGTATCGGACGCGGAGTGGGACGAGTACTGGCAGCTGAACCTCATGAGCTATGTCCGCTCGATTCGCGCAGCACTGCCGTATCTCCAGGAGAAAGGCGGCGCGATCGTCAACGTCTCCTCCACGGCCGGCAAGCGCCCCTCAACCGGGATGCCTCACTACTCGGTCACGAAGGCCGCGGTTCTGTCGCTCTCGCGCTTGGTGGCCGATCTCTATGCGGGAGACGGAATTCGTTGCAATGCCGTGACGCCGGGCCCGACGGCCACGGATGCCTGGCTCGGGGACGGAGGACTCGCGGATCAGCAGGGCGGCGACCGCGCCGATGTGCTGCGGCGAGTCGGTGCAGGCCGCCCCCTCGGCCGGCTGGCCCGCCCTGAGGAGATCGCCGCGGTGATCGTCTTCCTGGGCTCGGATCGCGCGTCGTACGTCACCGGTGCGGCGTGGAGCGCAGACGGCGGCACGGTGCCGATCATC
Source organism: Gaiellaceae bacterium (assembly GCA_040878305.1). Taxonomy (GTDB): domain Bacteria; phylum Actinomycetota; class Thermoleophilia; order Gaiellales; family Gaiellaceae; genus GMQP-bins7. The sequence goes on along the minus strand of JBBDMN010000191.1, from coordinate 532 downwards.
ATTTGATGACCCCGTTCGAGGTCAGGATCCAGGCACTGGAAGAGGGATTGTCACCCTTCGCCGTGCGCTCGTTCGAGACGCGGGGACGCGAGTTGCGGGAAGAGGAAAGCGGCGTTCGCACGCCATTCCAGCGTGACCGCGACCGACTCGTCCACTCGAAGCCGTTTCGGCGCCTCAAGGGCAAGACCCAGGTCTTCATCGACCCGGCGGGCGACCACTACCGCACGCGCATGACGCACACGCTCGAGACGACCGCGATCTCGCGCGTCGTCGCGCGCGCCCTCCGGCTGAACGAGGACCTCGTCGAAGCGATCGGCCTCGGCCACGACACGGGGCACACACCGTTCGGGCACGCAGGCGAGGATGCGCTCGACGATGCGGTGCGAGAGAGTTTCGACCGCCGTTTTCGGCACAACGAGCAGTCGCTCCGGATCGCGCGCTCGCTCAACCTGACACACGAGGTCTGCGACGGGATTCTCACGCACACCGGCGAGCAGGAGCCCGCGACGCTCGAGGGGAAGATCGTCCGGCT
>JBBDMN010000190.1:0-3212 GCA_040878305.1 Gaiellaceae bacterium | reverse complement strand
AGTCTTAGCATCCTGCTCGTCGCAGTCGGTGCCGTCCTCACATGGGCGGTGTCTGCCGAAGTATCGGGCGTGGATCTCACCGCAGTCGGAGTGATCCTGATGATCGTCGGAGGCCTCGGACTTCTGCTCTCACTCGTCTTCTGGTCGAGTTGGGGCGGGTTCGGCGGCGCGCGGGACGGTAGCGGCGGCCAGAACACAACCATCGTCGAGCGCGACCGGACCTAGAGCGACGTGGGAATCATCGGCTGGATAGTCCTCGGGCTCCTCGCCGGCCTGATCGCGAAGCGGATCATGCCGGGCGCGGAGCGAATGGGCTTCATTCTGACAACGCTCCTCGGCATCGCCGGGGCGCTGGTCGGAGGATTTCTCGCCACGGCGCTCGGCTTCGGCGACCCGATCGACGAGTTCTTCGACATCAGCACGTGGATCGGCGCCATCGTCGGTGCGCTGGTCATCCTGTTCATATGGAACGCGATCAGCCAACGGCGTCGCTGAGCTTCGTCCGGGGGCCGGTGCCTAACGCCGGCCCCCGACTTCCCCACTTGCTTTCCTAACGCGGTGCACCGCCTGACTGTGGACCGAGAGACGCAGGTGACAGTGGTAACCGCGCTAGGCGAGCTCGATGCATTCGTGGCACCGGATCTGACGGCGACGTTCTCCGATGTCGCGGACGACCGCCGTCTCGTAGTGGATCTGACCGGGGTGTCCTTCATGGACTCGACGGCGCTCGGCCTCCTCGCTCGGATGGTCCGCGAAGCCCCTGAGCGGAGCGCGGAGGTGCGGGTCGTTCTGCCGCGAAGCGCCGCACGCAGGATCTTCGAGATCACGACACTTGATCGTGTCCTGCCTGTATGTGCTTCCCGCGCCGAGGCGCTGGCCGAGCTCGACGGCGACGCGCCCTCGTAAGGGCCGTCCTGCTCTCGAGGAGCGAGGAATAACCTCGCCCCTACCCGCCACGATGGCCACGTCGTAAGTAGACGCTGAGATGAACAACAAGCGCGGCGGCCGCGAAAGCGGGCGCCTTCGGGGATTTTGCGCGGCCGGAATCCGCGCGAGCAGGTTTCGGACTTGCGCCGGCTAGCTCGGCGTATCTGTGAGGTACTTCGTCATGTGGACGACCGTGCCGCGCCCGTCGCGGCCGGCGCGCACGTCGAGCTCGTCGACGATCGCTCGGATGATCGCGATGCCCATCCCGCCGTCGGCATGCTCCTCGAGGGAGGCTTCGAACGGTTCCTCTCGAGTCGGCTCGTCGAGCGGGAGCCCGATGCCCGAGCCCTGATCCTCGACGATCATCTCGAGGCGGTCGTCGGCGACCACGAACTCCACCTCCACCGAGCCTTCGCCGGCCCCGTACGCATGCCGAACGGCATTTCCGCACGCTTCGGTCACGGCGAGCTTCAGATCGGCGAGGAGCTGGGGGCCGACTGGCATGCTGCGCGCGACTCCGGCGAGCGCCAGCCTGGCGAGGAGCAAGTAGTCGGCTTTCGCCGGAAACGTGAGCCGCACGAAAGTCTCACCCATCGAGGTCCGACACCTCCTCGAGTCGCCCCCGCATGATCGTGAGCGCCCGCCGGAGCAGGCGGGAGACGTGCATCTGCGAGATACCGACCTCGGCAGCGATCTGGGACTGCGTCTTCTCCTCGAAGAAGCGGAGCTCGACGATCCGCCGCTCGCGCTCGTCGAGCGCGTCGAGTCCGCCGGCGATGAGCGCGGTCTCCTCGACTTCCGCGAACCCGGCGTCCTCTCTCCCGAGCTTCTCCGCGAGAGTGTCGTCGCCGCTGTCATCGAACGGTGCGGACAGCGAGCGGGTCGAGTAAGCATGCGCCGAGTCGAGCGCGTCGATCACCTCTTCTTGCTCGGCTCCCGTAGCCTCGGCCAGCTCAGCGATCGTGGGCGATCTGCCAAGCTCGGTCGTGAGCTCGTCGAGGACGCGCGACAACCGGACGCTGAGCTCCTTCAACCGGCGCGGAACGTGCATCGCCCACGCCTTGTCGCGGAAGTGACGCCGGATCTCACCGACGATCGTCGGCACCGCATAGCTCGAGAACTCGACTCCCCGGTCGACGTCGAAGCGGTCGACAGCCTTGATCAAGCCGACCGACCCGACCTGGACGAGATCCTCGAGCGGCTCGCCGCGTCCCGAGTACCGGTTGGCGAGCGCGCGGACGAGCGGCATCAGCTGAACGAGTGCACGCTCGCGCGCGTCGAGGTCACCCTCGCGGTGATACGCCAAGAGGAGTGCGTCGACTGATCGTTCCATCACGAGGTACAGCGGCTCGTACCCACCGGACGATGATCGGCGCGTGGCGAGACGATAAACGGGGCCACCTCCCAGCCTACGTGCTGGGCGCGTCCTCGTTTGGAGAACGCGTAGGGAACCCCGCTCACGGACCGTGGGTACCCGCGACCGCGACGACCGAAACGGGAGCGTCCTCAAGAGCGCCCGCCAACCGCCCGCTCGAGCTCGGCCTTCGTCATCCTGGAGCGAGCCGCAATCTCGTCGGCGAGATCCTCCGACTTCCCCTGATCCTCGAGCGAGTCCTTGATGTGCTCGTACTGCCTGGCCCTCTTCGAGCCCTTCTCGACACCCCGTGTCGGCATGCTCGACCTCGCCGTCTTGTTCGACTCTCTAGTCGATTGCCCGCTATGAGAGGAGCCAAACGTTCTCGCGCGCGTTTCAGCTCGCCTCGCGCGTGGAATCAACCGAGAAGTCAACAACGGAAGGAGCTGGGATGTACATCGGTGGAGGACTGCTCGCTCTGATCATCATCATCCTGCTGCTCATCTGGATTTTCTGAGGACCATCCGCAACGTGCTACCGAGATCTGCGCACGGCGGGTCTCGGTAGCGCGAAGAATCCGCAGGTCCCGAGTCAGCGCTCTTCGGCGGAGATCTTCTCGAGCGTCACGCGCGTTCCCTCTGCGCCGGGAATGATGTCGACCGAGGACATCGCCGCGCGCATCATCTGGAGGCCGAGCCCGCGGTCGGGTCGCTCCGTCGGAGGTACCCATTCGCCTTGATCCTGGACGGTGACTCGCACGCTGGAGTCGACCACGTCGACGTGAACGTCGATGAAGCCGTCGCTCGTCATCCCGGCGTGCTCGACCGCATTCGCGCATGCCTCCCAGACTGCGAGGACGACGTCTTGGGCTTCTGTACGGCTCAGAGCGGCCCCACCGAGCCAGACGCGCAATGCGTCACGCACCACGGCG
>JBBDMN010000189.1:12402-17730 GCA_040878305.1 Gaiellaceae bacterium | reverse complement strand
AAACCCCCCCCCCCGCAATTCGCCTGTCAGCCCAATCCGATCTCGTTGGCGAGCGCCTCGGCCTCGTCGAGCTCCGCGGCGAGCGCCTCGATACCGCTCTCCCAGATCTTCGAGTCGGTGAGGTCGAGCCCGACCATCCGCGCGAGCTCCTCCGGGGGCTTCGAGCCGCCGGAGCGAAGGAGCTCCAGGTACGGCTCCACCATCGCATCCCCCTCCTGCTCGTACTTCCGGAAGACGGCGAGAGCGAAGAGAAAGCCGTACGCGTACGCGTAGACGTACCCGGGGGTGCCCATGAAGTGCGGGATGTAGCTCCACCACGACCCGTACCCGTCGATATCGACCGAATCGCGGAATATGTCAGTTTGCGTCTCGAGCCAGAGCTCCTCGAGCCGGTCGGTGGAGAGCTCGCCCTGCTCGCGCCGGTCCGTATGGACAGCGTGCTCGAAGCGGTTCATCGCGATCTGCCGGAACACGGTCGCGATCGAGTCCTCGATCCGCCCAGCAAGAAGGTTCAGCCGGCGATGCGGATCCTCCTCGAGCGCGAGGAGGCGCTTGAAGGTCAGCGCCTCGCCGAAGACGGACGCGGTCTCTGCGGTCGTCAGCGGCGTGTCGGAGTTGAAGAGCCCCAGCGGAAGCGACAACGCTCCGTGCAGGCCGTGACCGAGCTCGTGCGCGAGGGTCAGGATGGAGCGCCGGTCACCCGTGAAGTTCATAAGGATGTACGGGTGCACGCCGGGCACGGTGGTAGCGCAGAAAGCCCCCGTCCGCTTGTTGTCACGCACCGGGGCGTCGATCCAGCTCTCCCGGAAGAAGCGCCCGACGATGTCGCCCACCTCGGTCGAGAAGTCGGAGTACGCGTCCTGGACAACCTCTCGAGCCTCGTCCCACGAGACTTTCGTCGGATCCTCGCCGATGGGGGCGAAGCGGTCGTAGAACGCGAGCCGGTCGAGGCCGAGGAGCTTTGCCTTCAGCCGGTAGTAGCGCTGCGGAACGTCGTAGCGGGAAACGGCGGCATCGACGAGCGCCTGCACGGCCTCGTCCGTGGTGTCGTTGCGCAGGTTGCGCTGCGAGATCCACGTCTGGTATCCGCGAAGGCGATCGTCGATCGACTTGTCGAGGACGATCGTGTTGAAGATGAAGGTCCGGGTGCGCAGGCCGGGCTCGAGCGACTCCGTAACCGCCTCGGCGGCGCGGCGGCGCAGATCGCGGTCGCCCGAGTAGAGCTTCGACATCGCCTCCTCGAAGCTGGTGTCGTTGCCGTCGAGCTCGACGCGGACGGCGCCCAGAAGCTCGTCGTACAGCCGATCCCAGGCGCTTACGCCGGAGACGGACTTCTCGGTGAAGATCTTCTCCTCGGGCTCGCTGAGGAGATACGGGCGGAACTTCCGTAGCGACCGCAGCCAGTGCCGCCAGTGCTCGAGCTCGTCGTCAGCGATCAGGGCCTCGGCAGCCGCGTCGTCGAGGGCCGCGATCTCGAGCCCGAAGAACAGGAGCTGCGTATCGAGCGCTGCAGCCTTCTCCGTCAGTCGCGCAAGGAGCGCCCCACGCGGCGCGTCAGCCATGTCCGTCGCGTACGAGAGGTGCGCGAAGTAGATCGCCCGCGTGACGATCGACTCGATGCGTTCCCGCTCTTCGATCGCCTCTCGGAGCCCGGCAGCGTCCAGTCCCGCAACCTTGCCGTAGTACCGGTCGCGAAATGTCACGGCGGCCTCGTCGGCCTCGTTCACATCTGCGTCGAGGCGAGCGTTGTCACCGCTCTCGTACAGGTCGGAGAGATCCCACGCGATGTCCTCCGCACCTGTCAGCTCTGTAGTCGTCATGGCGGGGATGCTACTTACGCAATGCCGGGCAGTAGCTCGTCACCGATCAGCTCCACCATCTCGTCGTCCGAGTGGTTCAGGTGCTGGAGGAAGACACGCGTGATGCCGAGCTCCCGCAGCTCCTCGATGCGTACGGCGACTTCCTCGATCGTCCCCACGAGCCAGCGGTCGGCGCGCTCGGCGAGGAGCGTCTCGGGATCGCCCTCGCCTCGTAGGGCGACGAAGGCGCGAATGCGGTCAAGTACCTCGGCACGGTCGGCGCCGGCGAAGCAGGCCGTCATCACGGAGAAGCCGAGCGTCGCCGGATCGCGCCCGGCCTTGGCGCAAGCGTCGTCGAGCCGCCTCTTCCGCTCGCGCAGCTCGTCGTTCGGCGCACCGAGGGTGTTGACCTCGTCTGCGTAGCGAGCAGCGAGCGCAGCAAACCGAGGTTTGACGGTGCCGCCCAGAACAAGCGGCGGATGCGGCTTTCGGAACGGCTGCGGGAGGGCGGTCTGGCCTCGCAGCTCGTAGGCAGGCCCTGCGTGGTCGAACCTTTCTTCCGTCCATGATCGGACCACAACTTCGACCTGCTCGGCGAAGAGCTCGAACCGCTGCTTCGCGTCGAGAAACGGAAACCCGTGCTCGACGTGCTCGCGCTCGTACCACCCGGAGCCCATCCCTACGTCGACACGTCCTCGCGAGATGTGATCAACGGTCACGGCTATACGCGCGAGGAGGCTCGGATGCCGGAAGGTGGCCGGCGAGACGAGGGTGCCGAGCCGGATCCTCTCGGTGACCGCCGCCAGCCCGGCCAGTGTCGCCCATGCATCGAGCGCCCCCGCCTGCGGACGAATGATCGCCGTGTAGTGATCGGAGCGGAACAGCCCTTCGAAGCCATGCCGCTCGGCAAGACCCGCGAGGCGCACCCAATCGTCCCAGGTGACGCCCTCCTGCCCCTCGATCATCAAGCAGATGCGCACGTCGGTCCGCTCAGGCAGGCATTGTGGCGACGGGATAGCGCGCGAGGACTGCATCGCGTGTGACGAGCACCAGATTCTCCGTGATGGCTTGCGCGACGAGAAAGCGATCGAAGGGATCCCGGTGAATCGGCGCGAGCGCGGCAGCGCACTGCGCATGTTCCCAGCCGACGGCCAGCTCCAGCACGCCCGTCCGCCTTGCTGCATCAGGAAGCGGGGTGGGTAGCACGAGCCGTCCCGACGCGGCCTTCGTAGCCGCCTCCCAGACGCTCGCAGCGCTCAGGAAAGCCGTCGTCCCCGGGTCTTCGAGCGTAGCCCGAGCGTGGATGTCGAGCCTCGCAGGATCATCGAACCACCAGATCGCAACGTGCGTGTCGAGCAGAACCCTCACTCGCCGTAGATGAGCTCTTCGAGCTCGGGCATGGGAGCGTCGAAGTCAGGGGAGATCCACGCCTTGCCCTTCCAGATCCCACCCACACGCTTCTCCAGTGGAGCAGCCGGAACGAGCTCGGCCACAGGGGTTCCGTTGCGGGCCAGCACGACCTTCTCGCCCGACTCGACGAGGCGGACGAGCTCGGAGAGGCGCGTTTTCGCCTCGTGCATGTTGACGACGATCACGTTAGCTAGGTTAGCTAACTCCGCCGTGCCGTCAAGTCGGCAAATGCAGACGCGTCTGTAATCGGTGCTTTGCAGACGAACCGCTCGCAGACGTAGACCGCCGGCTTGCCGTCCACGAGCCCCTTCCCCTCGTGCAGCGGCACCTCGCCCGACGGGCCGACCGCAACGACAGTTCGCGGCTCGAATCCCGCGAGCGCGGCACGCGCGACGGGCGAGTCGACAGGTCCGGCGATCGCGATCTCCCGGGGTGGGCTGAACCACAGGTCGAGCCCGCAGAGCGCCCAGGCGAATCCGCCGGGGGCACGCCTGAGCGCAGGCTCGAGAAGCCTGAAGACCGAGACCGCGCGCCGCTCGAGCTCGTCGTCTCCCCAGATCCGCGCGAGACGGAGCAACACCCACGCGAGCATCGAGTTGCCCGACGGGATCGGCGAATCCTGCAGCTCTTTGGTGCGCGGGACGCGCTCGTCGCCGTCAGCCGGCGAGAGGAAGAAACCGCCTCGCTCGTCATCTGCGAAGAGCTCGATTGCCAGCAAGGCGAGCCTATGGGCTTCGAGGAGCCAGCGAAGCTCGCCTGTTGCGACGTGTAGCTCCATGAGCCCGTAGGCGACGTTCGCGTAGTCGTCGAGGAACCCCGCGCCGCTCGCGCGCTCGTCGCGGCGAGAGCGGAGCAGCCGTCCATTCCTGTCCGAGAGCGGGCCGAGCAGGAACTCGCCCACGCCGTGCGCCGCCTCCAGCCAGTCGGCACGCTCGAGCCGGTAGCCCGCCTCCGCGAGCGCGGCAAGCGCGAGGCCGTTCCACGAGGCGAGCGCCTTGTCGTCGCGAAACGGCTGCGGCCGGGTGTCGCGCACTGCGAGAAGCCGCGCGCGCAGCTCCGGGTCGAGCTCACCCCTGACGATGAGGCGCCCATGCTCGAAGGGCTCGAGGAGCTCTCGCGGGAGCCCTTCCGCCTCGGCTTCCTCGGGCGTCCACGTATACGTCAGCCCTTCGACACCCTCCGTGTCCGCATCCTGCGCCGAGGCGATTCCGCCTTCCGGCAGCAGCATCTCCCGCAGGAGGTAGTCGAGCGTCTCCTCGACGATCTCCCGGTAGCGCGGCTTTCCGGAGACGACCCACGCGTGCAGGTACGTGGAGGCGAGGACGGCGTTGTCGTAGAGCATCTTCTCGAAGTGCGGGACGAGCCAGCGCTCGTCGACCGAGTAGCGGTGGAAGCCCCCGCCGACGACGTCGTACATGCCCCCGGCGGCCATCCCGTCGAGCGTGCCCGTGACCATCTCGAGCGACTCCCCGTCACCTCGCCGGAGCAGGAGCTCGAGCGTCGACGCGGCCGGGAACTTCGGCGCGCGCCCGAAGCCGCCGAACGCGGGCTCGAACGTCCTCGCGATCCCGCGCGCGGCCTCCCCGAGAAGCGAAGCGGTGAGCGGCTCGGACGAGGGCCGGAGCTCCGAGCCTTGCCGAAGCGTCTCCTCGATGCGCCCGGCCTGCTGCTCGATGTCGTCGCGGCGCTCGCTCCAGGCTTTCGCGACGGCAACGAGCAGGTCGCGGAAGCTGGGCATCCCGTGGCGCGGCTCGGGTGGGAAGTACGTTCCCGCGTAGAACGGCTTGCCGTCAGGGGTGAGGAAGACGGTCGTCGGCCAGCCGCCGGAGCCTGTCATCTGAACGGTCGCGTCCATCGTCACGGCATCGACGTCGGGGCGCTCCTCCCGGTCGACCTTGACGTTGACGAAGAGGTCGTTCATCAGTGTCGCCGTCGCAGCGTCCTCGAACGACTCGTGCGCCATCACGTGGCACCAGTGGCACGAGCTGTAGCCGACGGAAACGAGCAACGGCTTGCCCTCGGCGCGCGCGAGCTCGAAGGCCTCGTCGCCCCAGGTGTGCCAGTCGACCGGATTCTCGGCGTGCTGTAGAAGGTACGGGCTCGTCGAGCCGGCGAGACG
>JBBDMN010000189.1:0-12302 GCA_040878305.1 Gaiellaceae bacterium | reverse complement strand
CGACCGGATTCTCGGCGTGCTGTAGAAGGTACGGGCTCGTCGAGCCGGCGAGACGGTTCACGCGGAATACCGTACGCAGTTGACTCCGTCCGGCGCACGTTCTAGGGTCTCGCACATGGACAGGCAACGGATCGGGTTGTGGGGAACAGTCATCTTCGCCGGGGCAGCTCTCGTCGGGGTGTTCGTGCAGCTCTACCTCATCGGCGGATTCATCTTCGGAGAGACGGGCTGGCTGGACGCGCACAAGGACTTCGGCATGATCGTCCATCTGGCCTACATCCTCACGTTTATCTCCGCGCTCGTCGGCGCCTGGCCGAACTGGCGGGCGGTCATGTGGCCGTTCGCGCTGGCTGTGATCGGCTCGATCCAGGCGTTCCTCGCCGGAGGCGGTGACGTGGGCGGCGACAACGGGGGGCTCCATGCGTTCCACGCGGCTCTCGTGCCGATCGTCGTTGTGCTCGCGCTCTTCATCGGGTGGCGGGCCTGGACCGCGATCCAGGCGTCGATCCGCGCGACTCCGGCAACTCCGGCGAACTAGCTAGTACGTCAGAACGCGGTCGCTCTCGAAGGCGAGCTGCACGAGACGGTTCGGCGGCGCGAGCTCGACGGGCTTCCCTTCGACGTCCGGTTCTCCAAGGCCACGTGCCTTGCTTGACATGCCCGACGCGTAGATCCGCGCTCCCGAGGCGACAACCGCGTCGTACGAGTCCCTGAGGCTCCCCGTTTCCAGCCCGACGAGCGAGTCGAGGACGGCGTCGCGGAGGAGTTGAACAGAGTCGCCGGCGAGGAAGAGCGTGACCTCGTGTCCCTCTTCGACGGCAGCCCTCGCGACGAGGAACCCAGCGTCGCCCGGGTCGGGTTCTCCGGGCCGCAGGTCACGTGAACGAGCAGCTTTGACATGCGGGCAGTCTTTCAATTGGGTGAGGTCAACCAGCGACCTCCGCGCGGCGCTTGCGCGAGCGCCGGATGAGCTCGACGACGAGACCCGCCGTCAAAGCGATGGCGAGCGCGAGTCCCAGGCCCCAGAACGGATGGTCCTCGAACGTCTTGCCCCCGAAGTAGCCGAGCATGGCCGCATAGGTCGCCCAGAGCACCCCCGCAACGACGTCGTAGACGATGAAGCGGCGCCACGTGAACGACTCGATGTAACCGGCTGAGAACGTCACTGCAGTCCGGCCGCCGGGGATGAAACGAGCGATCAGGATGATGAAAGCACCGCGCTCGTCGAGAGTCCGTTCCGCCCACTCGAGCCGCTTGTGCCACTTCTCGCTCCGGAACCAGCTCTTGACCGTTCGCTCGCCGACCCAGTGGCCGATCCCGTACGAGATGTTGTCGCCGATGATCGCCCCAGCTGCTCCGGCGAGGATCACGAGCGACAGACGCAGGTCGTCGGAGCTCGCGAGGTTGCCGCCGATGACGACGACCGTCTCGCTCGGAACGAGCGGGAAGAACGCGTCGATGACGGCGACGATGAAGATGACCGGGTAGCTCCACCACTCTCCGGAGACCCATTCGGCCAGGCGGTCGAAGTCGAGCCAGTCGGGCACGCGCCCATCCTCGCAGAGCAGGGATGATCTCCCGATGCCGTTCCTCCCGCTTCAGGGGATCCGGGTCGTCGACTTGACGACGTCCATCGCCGGCCCCTACTGCGCCGAGATCCTCGGCGCGCTCGGTGCGGATGTGATCAAGATCGAGCGGCCCGACACCGGCGACGACGGCCGCGCCTGGGGCCCGCCCTTCTGGAACGGCGAGAGCGCGATGTTTCTCTCCGTGAACGCCGGCAAGCGCTCGCTCGCCGTCTCGCTTGCGGACAAGCGCGGCCGCGAGGCGGTGCTGCGGCTCGCGGAGCGGGCCGACGTCTTCCTGCAGAGCCTCCGCCCGGGTCTCGCCGACCGGCTGGGTCTGGGCGCGCAAACGCTGCGCGAGCGGAGCTCGCGGCTCGTCTACTGCTCCATTGGCGCTTACGGGCGGGTGGGCCCGCTCCGCGAGGAGCCGGGCTACGACGCGCTCATGCAGGCCGCGGGCGGCCTCATCAGCATGACGGGAGAGCCGGAACGCTCGGGTGTCCGAGTCGGCTCGTCGCTGATAGACATGGGCACGGGCATGTGGGCTGCGGTCGGGATCGTTGCCGCGCTCCTCGAGCGCGAGCGGACCGGAGAGGGCGCCGTCGTGGACACGTCGCTGTACGAGACCGCGCTCGGGTACGTCGGCTACCACCTCGTCGGCTTCCTCGCGGACGGGACGGTTCCGACGCGCGAGGGAACGGTCTTTCCGATGGTCGCTCCGTACCAGGTTTTCCCGACTCGCGACGGCGAGCTCATGGTGGCGGGCGGGAACGACCGTCTCTTCGCCGGGCTGTGCGACGTCGTCGAGCTGTCGCGCCTCGTCGGCGATCCGCGTTTCCGGACGAATCCCGACCGCGTGCGGAACCGCGAGGAGCTGGTGACCCTCCTCTCCGACCGGTTTCGCGAGCGGGACACGGCCACGTGGCACAAGCTCCTCACCCGAGCGGGCGTTCCGGCTGCACCCGTCGCCGACATCGAAGACGTGGCCACCGCGGAGCAAACCGCGGCCCTCGAGATGTTGCAGCCGATCGTGCACCCGAGCATCCCCGGCCTCGAGCTACCGGCGCTCCCCGTTTCCTTCGACGGCGAGCGCGCGACACACCGGCGCCCACCGCCGCTCCTCGGCGAGCACTCGGCCGAGGTGCTGCGCGAGGCGGGGTATGCCGACGACGAGATCGCCGCGCTCGCTGCGGACGGCGTCGTCAGATTGGGCTGAGCGCCGCAGCACAAGGGCGAGGCATGCCTCGCACCTACAACTCGCGAGCGCATACGGGCCAGGCATGCCCGGCTTATTCGTACGCGATCGCCCTCAGCGGATCCAGCTTGGCGGCGCGCCGCGCCGGAAAGACCGCAGCGACGATCCCGACGACGATCGCAGCGAGCACGAAGATGATCACCTGGAGCGTCGGGAACGAGAAGACGAGGAAATCCACTCGGTAGATAAGGAGCGCGGCGAGCACCATCCCGAGCACGATGCCGATCGCCGCCCCGATCAGCGCCGTGATCACGCTCTCGTGGCGGATCATGCGGCGAATCTGCCGGCGGGTCATGCCGATCGCGCGCAGCATCCCGATCTCGCGCGTGCGCTCGAACACCGTCAAGACGAGGGTGTTCACGATCCCGAACAGGCTGACGACGATCGAGAGGGCGAGCAGGACGTAGAGGATGTTGAGGATCGAGCTGAGGCCCGAGATCTGGTTGTCGATGAACGTCTCACGCGTCTGCGCCTTCGCGTTCGGGAAGCTCTCGAGCGCTGCGTCGAGGGCCGCCTGGTTCTCGTCGGTCGCCCCGCCCTCCATCTTCAGGAACGAGAAGAGATTTCTCGGCTGCGGCACCTCGGCGTCCCAGACCTCCGCCGCGATGGTCACGCTGGCGAACGGAGAGCCTCCCGCCGGCGGGTCGAAGACGCCCTCGACGAAGAACTGGCGCGAGGTCCCGTTCGGGAAGGTCACCTCGACGGGCGAGCCCAGCTCGACCTGGTTCTCGTCCGCCCAGTCTTGGTCGACGAACGCGCCGTCGGCTCCGAGCGAGGAGATCGTTTCCTCCGGCCCCTCCGCCCATTCGAGGTCGATCACCTCTTGCATGCCGGGATCGACGGCGGTGATGAAGCCCGGATCGCCGTTCCGGAGCGCTTCGCCCGTCCTCACGTTCCCGATCACGGTCACGCCGGGCGCTTTGGCCGCTGCCTCAGCGGCGTCGATCGGGATCGGCGAGAAGTTGTTCTGGGCAGTGATGGCGTAGTCGCCGGTGAAGAGGTCGTTGACCGCCCCCTTGAACGACGACACGATGCCCGCAGCGAGCGTCGCGACGAGAGTGACGAGCGCGAGCCCGATCATCAGCGCGGCCGCGGTCGAGGCGGTGCGCTGGGGATTCCGGCGCGCGTTGTCGCGCGCGAGAGACCCGGCCGCGCCTCCGAACCGAACAGCGGGCCACCCGAGCACGTGCGCGAGCGGGCGGACTAGCCGTGACGAGAAGAGGGCGACGCCGAGGAAGATGAGGAGCGCGCCGAGCCCCATCCAGATGAGGATCTCGGTCGTGTCGAGCCCGCCCACGAAGAGCCCGTAGAGGAGCGCTGCGAACCCGCCGACAGCCATCAAGAGAGCACCCAGCCACCGAAAGCGTGCGAACCGCCCAGGAGGGAGCGTCGCGCCCTCACGCACGGCCGCAACGGGGGGAACGCGCGTCGCGCGAATCGCAGGGCGCAGGCTGGCCCCCAGCGTGACGAGGATCCCGGCGAGGAGCGCGACGATGACGGTCCGGGTGAGGAAAACGAGACCGGTGTTGGGCAGGGTGAAGCCGACCGCGTCGAACAGCGAGAAGAGCCCCTTCGCGAGCAGCAGACCGAGGAAGAGACCGATTACTGAGGCGACGACGCCGACGACGAGCGCCTCCAGGATGATCGAGCCGAGAACCTGCCGCCGCGAGGCGCCGACGATGCGTAGCGTCGCGAGCTCCCTCGTCCGTTGCGCGATCGTGATCGACAGCGAGTTTGCGATCACGAAGGAGCCGACGAAGAGCGCGATGCCACCGAACGCGAGCAAGAACGTCTGCAGGAAGGTGATGAACTCGTTGGTCTCCTCGGCGTCCGACTGCACCTGCGCACCGACTCCCTGCACTTGGGTGCCGTCGGGGAGGATCGCCTGGATCTCCCGGACAAGCTCCGGGTCGCTGACATCCGGCTTCGACGCGACCGCTATCTCGTCCAGGCGGCCTTCCTTCCTCATGAGCCGCTGCGCAGTTGAGAGATCGAAGCCGGCCAGCGTCGCCCCGCCGATGGTAAGGCCCGAGCTGAACTGCATGATCCCCGAGATCGGAAGGCGCTGGACCGGGCCTTCGGCCTGGATACCGATCGTCTCGCCGACCTCGAAGTCTTCCTTCGACGCCGTCTCCTTGTCGACGATGATCTCGTTCGGTCCCGGCCACTCGCCTTCGACGAGCGTCAGCGGATTGAACCGCGAATCCGGGTCGGCGATCGAGAAGCCGAGGTTCGGAGCGCCGCCGTAGACCACCGCCTTCCCGTCGTCGCCGATGAGCTGGGTTGCGTCCGAGTCCACACTGCCCTCGGCCTCAGCGACACCCGAAAGTCCGCGCACCTCGTCGAGCAACGACTCTTCAAAGGTCGGCTCCGTCACACCGCTGCCCTCGCTGAGATCGAACGCTGACTTTCCCGAGATGACCGCGTTCGAGCCCTTGCGGATGTCCGTGAAGATCCTGTCGAATGCCTGGTCGATCGAGTCCGTGAGGACGTAGGTGCCGCTGATCATGGCGACGCCGAGGACGATCGCCAGGGCGGTCAGCGCCGTCCGCAGCTTCCGGCTCAGGAGGCCGCGGATCGCGAAGCGAGTCATTCGTACGCGATCGCTTCGAGCGGGTTCAGCTTCGCGGCGCGCCGCGCGGGGGTGATCGCGGCCACGATGCCCACGACGATCGCGACCACGGACAGGATGATCAGCTGGCCCCACGGGATCGAGAAGCGCACGTCGAACTGGGTCAGGGCGCGCGTGACTAGGGCTGCGAGGAAGATCCCGAGCGGCAGGCCGAGCGCAGCGCCGATGAGTGCCGTCATCACGCTCTCCTGCCGGATCATGCGGCGGATCTGGCGGCGCGTCATCCCGATTGCGCGCAGCATCCCGATCTCGCGGGTCCGCTCGTACACCGAGAGCACGAGCGTGTTGATCATCCCGAAGATGCTGATGATCACGGACAGCGCGAGCAGGACGTAGAGCAGGAGGAGGAACTGCTGGATCTCCTGGTCCTCCTTGTCGATCCACTCCGGCCGCGTCTGTACGCGTGTGTCCGGGAAGCCCTCGAGCTTGCTTTCGACGCTCGGCTTCGCTGCCGCCTCGTCGCCCGCGACATTGAGGAGCGTGAAGCGGTTGCGAGGGCGGTCGTACAGCTCGTCGAACGCCTCCTGGGAGATGCTCGCCGTGCCGAGGAGCGGGTAGAACGGGCTGCCCTCGTAGATGCCGCGGACGACGAAGTCCTCCCTCTCGTTGTTCGTCGAGAGCACCGTGAAGGTGTCGCCCACTGCGAGGTCCTTGTCCTCGGCGACGTTGTTCGGTAGTAGGGCCCCGTCGGTGCCGAGCTGCGTGAGCAACTCGTCCGCCCCCTGCTCCCAGCGGAATTCGTACACCTCGTTGATCCGCTCATCGAGACCGGTCAGGTTGGCGCCGCCGCCGGCGATCTCCGCGATGTCCTGACGAACGTTGCTGACCGTCTCGACGCCCTCGACGTCCTCGACGGCGTCGCCCACGGCGGCCGGGAACTCGGAGTAGCCGTCCTGCGACGTCACGATCAGGTCGGATTGGATCTGGCGCTCGATCGCGTCGCTGTTCGAGACGCGCAGACCGTTTGCCAGGACGGAGACAAACGTCACGAGCGCGATCCCGATCATCAGTGCGGCCGCAGTCGCGGCCGTGCGGCCCGGGTTGCGCTTCGCGTTGCCGTCGGCGAGCTTGCCGGCTGCGCCGCCCATGCGGCGGGCCGGGATGCCCACGACCCGCGCGAGCGGACGCACGAGCCGCGACGAGAGCATCGCGACACCGATGAACAGCGCGAGGACGCCGATCCCGAGCAGGGCGAACCGGTCGCCGATGGCGATGTCGTCGGCGAGCGTCCCGTAGCCGAGTGCGAGGACGGCGAGAGCCACGATTGCGGCTGCGATGTAGGGCGTGAAACGCGAGAAGCGTCCGCGCGGCATCGTCGCGCCCTCTCGAACCGCGGCGATCGGAGGCACCCGGGTCGCGCGTATCGCCGGGAAGAGGCCGGCGACCAGCGTCACGAGCGTGCCTACGAGCAGCGAGACGACGATCGTCCGGGTCGCGAAGACCGTCGCGGTCTGGGGCAGCTCGAGGTTCAGCGCCTCGAAGAGCTCGTTCAGCCCGACGGCGAGCCCGAGACCGCTGAACAGGCCGACGATGGAGGCGCCGAGGCCGATAACCAGCGCCTCGAGGATCACGGACCTCAGGACCTGCCGCCGCGACGCCCCGAGCGTGCGCAGGGTGGCGAATTCCCGCATCCGCTGCGCGACCGTTATCGAGAGCGTGTTGAAGATGACGAAAGCCCCGACGAAGAGCGCGATGCCCGCGAAAGAGAGCAGGAAGTATCTGATGATCGTGGTGAAAGTGGCGATCTCGCTCGATTCCTCGTCTGCCTGCTCGACGCCCGTTCGCACGGTGACCCCTCCGCCGAGGTCCGACTGGATTCGCTGCGTCAGCTGCTCGGGCGTGGTGCCGTCCGCCGCCGCGGCCTGCACCGAGTCGAGCTGCCCTTCCTTGTCCAGGAGCTCTTGCGCCGTCGGTATGTCGAAGATCGCGAACGTGGCGCCGCCGATCGAGCTCAGGTCGCCGTACTTGGCGATGCCGACGATCTCAAACTCCTGCGCCGGCCCGAGGGCGGCGACACCGATCCGGTTTCCGAGCTTCAGGTCCTCGCCGTCGGCGACGCCCTCGTCGACGGCGACCTCGCCCCCGCCGCTGGGCCAGCGGCCCTCGACGAGGTTGAGGGGGTTGAAGCGGTCGTACTCGGGCGCGGTCTCGATGCCGAACGCGAACGACGGCGCGCCACCGGTGTCGATCGCCTCGCCGTCCGGACGCAGCAGCTTCGTCTGGAAGTCCTGGACCGAGCCGGTGGCGATCTCGACGCCATCGATCGCGCGAACGCGCTCCAGCGTCTCTTCCGGGATCGGCGGGGTCTGGGCCGACTCGCCCTCGAAGCTGAAGCCGGCATCCTTCCCGGTCACGACGACGTCTGTGCCGGCGTACGAGTCGGCGAAGATCGTGTCGAACGCCTTGTCGATCGTGTCGGTGAGCACGTAGGCGCCGCTCATCATCGCCACGCCGAGGACGATTGCCAGCGCGGTGAGGACGGTGCGCAGCTTCCGGCCCAGGAGACCGCGAAGCGAGACGCCGATCATTACGCCGCGATCTCCTCCAGGACCTCCAGAATCCGGTGCGTATCGCACTCGCCGAGCTCGCGCACGATCAGCCCGTCGGCCAGGAACAGCACCCGGTGTGCCATGGACGCCGCACGCGCGTCGTGCGTGACCATGACCATCGTCTGCCCGTAATCGTCCACCGAGCGTCGGAGAAGCTCGAGGATCTCGCTTCCCGTCGTCGAGTCGAGGTTTCCGGTGGGCTCGTCGGCGAAGAGGACCGTGGGCTTCGAGATGAGCGCCCGGGCGATGGCGACGCGCTGCTGCTGCCCGCCGGAGAGCTCCGAGGGACGATGCGAAAGCCGGTCGCCGAGCCCGACGTCGTCGACGACCTTGTCGACCCAGCCGTCGTCGGGCTTCTCGCCCGAGATCGTCAGCGGTAGCGTGATGTTCTCGCGCGCATTGAGCATCGGCAGCAGGTTGAAGAACTGGAAGACGAAGCCGATGTGCTCTCGCCGGAGCTTCGTCAGGTCGTTGTCGCCGAGCGTCGTGATCTCGGTTCCCGCGACCTCGACGGTGCCGGATGTGGGCTTGTCGAGGCCGGCCAAGATGTGCATCAGCGTCGACTTTCCCGAGCCTGACGGTCCCATGACCGCGGTCAGCCGCGCGCGCTCGATATCGACCGAAACACCTCTCAGGGCGTCGACGGCGGTCTCGCCCTCCCCGTAGCGCCGGGCGACATCGGTGGCGACAACGACCGGACCCTGTCCGTTGGTACTCACGTCCTTAGGCTCCTCTCCTCGAAAGAGGGAAATCTACAGTCCGGGGTTGGCCGGATTGTTTCGGTCCGGCAAAGTCCGGGAGTGGACTCGACGGTCGAGATCCGGACGACGCTCGAGCAGGTTCGCGATGCGACACACGCGCTGCTCGAGCCGGTCTCGGACGACGGGCTGGTGACACAGGTTTCTCCCCTGCAGTCACCGCTTGTCTGGGACTTCGCCAAGATCGCCCACTTCGAGGAGCTCTGGCTGCTACGAAATCTCAACGACCGCTCGCCGCTCGCCGAGTTCCATGACGAGGTGTACGACGCGCTAAGCCACGAGCGAAGCGACAAAGCGGAGCTCCCGAGCCTCCGCCCCGGGACGGTTCGGTCATACGCGGCTGACGTCCGCGAACGCGTTCTCGAGGTGCTCGAGCACACTGACCTCGACGCACCGAATGCGCTCTTACGGGGAGGCTTCGTCTTCGGGCTAGTCGTCCAGCACGAGCTACAGCACCAGGAGTCGATGCTGCAGACGCTCCAGCTCCGGACCGGAGTCGAGTATCCCGTGCCCTCGAATGATGCGCCGGACCGCGCGCCGGCGGGACCGGACGA
The DNA here is from genome assembly GCA_040878305.1 of Gaiellaceae bacterium. Classification (GTDB taxonomy): domain Bacteria; phylum Actinomycetota; class Thermoleophilia; order Gaiellales; family Gaiellaceae; genus GMQP-bins7. Next base: position 2,989 of record JBBDMN010000189.1, on the reverse strand, counting down.
GATTCGTATCGAGGCGGGCTCCTTCATCCTCGGAGCGACCGACGAACCCTGGGCGCACGACAACGAGCTCGTCCCACACGAGGTCGAGGTAGGGCCGTTCTTCATCGACCGCGCGCCGGTCACGAACGGAGGTTTCGCCGATTTCATAGGACACAAGGGCTATCGCTCTGCGAAGCACTGGAGCCCGGAGGGCTGGGCCTGGCGCGAGCGCAAGGACGTCTCGGCGCCCCTCTACTGGGAGCTTGGGAAGGACGGCTGGGAACGCGTCCGCTTCGGTCGCCGCGAGCCCGTGCCGCTGGACGAGCCCGTTCAGCACGTGTCCTGGTACGAGGCTGACGCACTTGCCCGCTGGGCGGGAAAGCGCCTTCCGACCGAAGCCGAGTGGGAGCGCGCGGCCGGCTGGGACGAGCGCAGGGGAAAGAGCCGCTACCCCTGGGGCCGCGAGTGGACGGGATTCGAGGCGAACCTCGGCCACCGACGCTTCTCCCCCGCTCCGTCCGGCTCGTACGCGGCCGGGGTCAGTCCTGCGGGAGTCGTACAGCTCACCGGCGACGTGTGGGAATGGACGTCGTCGTACTTCCTGCCGTATCCAGGCTTCCTCTCCTACCCGTATCCGGAGCACTCGGAGGTGTTCTTCGGTGAGGAGTACCGCGTCCTCCGCGGCGGCTCGTGGGCGACGGATGCGCTGACCGCCCGCTCGAGCTTCCGGAACTGGGACTTCCCGACGCGGCGCCACCTCTTCGCCGGGTTCCGCTGCGCGCGGGACGCGTGAGGGTCGATCGCGTTCTTGGAACTTGCTAGAAGGACATGTCCCGTGGCCACGTTGCGCAACGATTCTTGTTGCGCTACGGTGAGAGTCGATGCCCGTTGCGACGGCGGTAAAGATCGAGGCGCTGAAGCGTGATCTGCGGTCCGGCTCTGCGGTAGCGGACCTGCTCGGCGTGAGCCGTTCGCGCGTGACCCGGTGGCTCCAGGGCGCAGGCATCGATCCGCTGAATGCGGAGCGGGTCGACCTGCTCGAGCTCGTGTGGTCGAATCTCCTCCGGCTCTACGAGCCCGAGGCGGCGCGCGCATGGCTCCTCGGCGTCAACCCGAATCTCGGTGACCGCCGCCCCGTCGACCTCGTGAGGACAGGCAGGACGGAGGAGCTCATGCGGGCGATCCGTGCCGAGCGCGCGGATTCGTTCGCGTGATCCTGTACCGCTGCTTCGCATGGAGTGAGCGAGCTCGACCGACCGAGCCGGAAGGCCCGCTCTGGTTCCCCCGGATCCATCAAGGCGACGGCCGGCACGACAACCCCGATGTGTACGGATGCCTGTACCTCGCAGATCGCGAGACCTCGGCGGTCGTCGAGCAGCTCGCCCGCTTCCGGGGACAGCGCCTGATACCGGAGATGCTCGTCCGGCGAGGAGTGACGCTCGGCCTCGCCTCGCTCGAGCTTCCCGACCGTGCGCAGGTGATCGACCTGGACGACCCGGTCGTTCTCACCGCTCACGAGCTGCGGCCTTCGCTCGTCGCCACTCGACACCGAGACGTCACACAGCCGCAGGCGCTCGTCCTCCATCGCAGGCATCGGTTCGCTGCGGGGCTGCGCTGGTGGTCCGTCTACGAGGCGCTCTGGGCGAACGTCACGATCTTCGAGCGCGCAGCACGTCGCCTCACGGTCGACGGGGTCAGGCACCTGACGCTTGACGATCCCGCGGTCGTGGATGCTGCAGCCTTCCTCGGTCTGGCGGCCTGAGGCCGTCCGCGGCGGCTCGTGGGCGACGGACGCGATAACCGCCCGTACGAGCTTCCGCAACTGGGAACTCCCAACGGGGCGCCACCTCTTCGCCGGCTTCCGCCGCGCCCGAGACGGGTAAAGCTACTCGACCCCGGCCACCTCGAACCCGAGCGACCGCGCGCCTTCAGCCTGACGGACGTCGAACGTGACGAACGTGAAGGGACGCGGCAAACGGTCCGCGGCCGCGAGATGGATCGCGTCGAGCGTCCTCGACCTTCGATCGCACCCGATCTCCGCGGCGCGCGCGAGGCAGAGGTCGTCGACGGGAACCACGACGAAATGCTCCCAGTCAGCCTCGAGCGAGCGCGCGAGACCCTGCTGGACAGCCTCCTCGAACCCGCGATGGCAGAGCGTCACGTGGGTCTCCGCCCGACACAGGGCCGACGCACACCACCCGGAGTCCGACGCCATCAGCGCCACGACGTCGTCCGTTCCCGCCTCCTGCACGTACCGCTTCACGAGTGCCGAAGCGTCGAGCACGAGCATCAGCGGTCGCGATGCTCGCGCAGGATCTCAGTGGTCGTAGGACCGGGTGGGGCGGGAACGGGCGTGGCTGGTCTGGGCGCCGAGGCCGCCTGCGGTGCCCGGAGGAGTCCGGCGGAGACGAGGTCTTCGATGCTTGCCGGGGCCGTGCCGTCGTTCAGGGGGCCAAGCTGCGCCGCGGGCACACCGTCGATCGTGATGACGATGCGCTCGCCGCCCATCGCCCGGCGAACGACGCGGCTCGTGCCGTTACGAAGCTCGCGGATTCCTATGCGGTGCATGCCCTCAATGTAGCACCCGTGCTACACAAGGTGCATCACGGCTTCAGGGCGCGGAGGTGAAGAAACAGCGGCATCCGCTGCCACCGCTGCGAACGCGGCCGTGCCACAGCCGTGTCGGGAAGAGCCGGCTCTCGCAGACGCTCGACGAGCAAACCCGCCTCGGCGATCGCTTCTGTGTACGCCTCGAGCGGCCGGTGGGCGCTGACGAAGTCGATCTCGAGCCCGTCGCGAAAGATGTTGTCGGCGCAATACGAATGATCGAGGTATGAGCCCGTGATCGTGAACGGGCTGTCGGCCTCTTCTCCGTCGAACCTGCCGGCGGAGTTGAAAGGGTGGACGATGGCGAGGCAGAACCGACCGCCGCCCCGCAGGACCCGCGCCGTCTCTCGGATCGCGCCCTCGAAGTCGTCGATGTCCTGGAGCGACATGAAGGCGACAACGA
>JBBDMN010000188.1:11415-17950 GCA_040878305.1 Gaiellaceae bacterium | reverse complement strand
CGGAAGAGCGCGTTGTCGTCGACCGTGAACTTCGAGTCGAGGGCGCGGACCTCGCCATCCTTGGTCACGATCAGCGGGTTGATCTCGCAGAGCGTCGCCTCGCACCCGACGAAGGCGTCGTAGAGCTTTCCCACGATCGCAGCGATCTGCTTCTGCTCGGACGGATCGGCGACGCCTGCTCCGTAGACGAGCCGTCTCCCGTGCCAGGGGTGGTAACCCTCGAGCGGGTCGACGTGGAGGCGGACGAGCGCCTCCGGATCAGAGGCGGCGACCTCCTCGATGTCGATCCCGCCCCGCGTCGTGAACATGAAGAGCGGCTTCTTGGCGCTCCTATCGAACGCGAGCGAGAGGTAGTACTCGCGCTCGATCTCCGAGGCCTGCTCGATCCAGACCTTCGTGACCGTGTGGCCACGAATGTCCATCCCGAGGATGTCTGCAGCTCGCGCCCCGGCCTCCTCGGGAGTCTCGGCGAGCTTGATGCCCCCCGCCTTACCGCGACCGCCGGTGAGCACCTGTGCCTTGACGACGACGGTCCCGCCCAGCTCCTCCGCGGCGGAGCGGGCCTCTGCCGGGCTCGTCGCGAGCCGGCCCTCCGACACGGGGATACCGAACTGCCGGAACAGCTCTTTCCCCTGGTACTCGTACAGGTCCAAAGCGCGGGCGAGTCTACCCGCGTTCCTGTCTCCGAGGACGATCAGCCGTGTATGCGAGCATGGTTCGATGAGCCGAACGACCATTCTCGTCCTCGTCGCTCTGGGCGCAGCGCTCGCCGGCTTCGCGTTCTCGTCGGCCGCCAAGCGGCTCCAGGGCGACGAGGCGATCGCCGAGACGAGCGCCGCTGCAAGCCCGCAGGAGGCAACGCTCAACTGGCGCGAGACGTACGGCTCGTCGGCCGAGCACCTCGTCTTCTCCGTGAGCTCCCTGGAAGTCGTGCGCGACGGCTGGCGCGCCCACCTCCGGCTCGAGAACTCGAGCTCCGTGTCCTTCGAGGTGGACGACCCCGACGCGACCCTGGATCGATCCTTCGGTCTGATGCTGTTCTCGAGCGGGGAGCTCACCGAGCTCGAGGAGCTGAACGCGAGCGGAACGCTCCCCGCCGTCAGGCCGGCGGCGCGTTACGAGCCCGGCTTGCCGGCCATTCTCGAGCCGGGCGCGTCGTGGGAAGGGATCATCTCGGCCCCGGGAGCGCTCGTCGCGGGAAGCTGGATACGCGTCGTCTTCGGGACGTTGGTTGCCGTCGGGCCCCCGCCCGAGGGTCTCGGTGAGCGGATCGTCTGGATCACCGACGGCGCCTATCGCCTTCGATCGTGACTCTCTCGTTCAAACGATTCGCGCGCTGAATACCCTCTGAGCTTCCGGCTCGGCCCCACAGCTCGCCGGTACCACAGGCCCCGCCGCCTCTTCGACGACGACGGCGTGGTCGCTCCCGTCCAAAGTGCGGAACCGGACGACCGAGTCTTGGGCACCGAGGAGGCGAAGATCGCCGATGCCCATGAGGCCGGTCGATTCGCGAACCGCATGTTCAGCCGCCTGGACCGGAGGGTCGTAGCACGTGCGGCCGCGATAGTGGCTGAGCTCGATCCTCCCGGCAAGAGCCCGAGCCGTGACCAACGGGGCGTCGTCCGGATCGACACGCCCGAGATGGATACCGCTGGGGAAGACGAGCACGTTCCCGGCGAAGCGATGCCCGCCGTGGTGCGACGAGATCCATAGCTCTTCGCCGCCGAGCCGATTCGCCAGCGCACCGTAGACAGCAGTGCCGCGGAGTGCGCAGCACTTGTCGCGGGTTCCGTGACCGCAAACGAGGACGAGCTGGGCATCGACCCGCTCGCCGTCCGCGTCGAAATCGACGGTCGCGAGCTCATCGTGGCTCACAAGCTCGAGCCTGCGCGTCTCGGCAACCGATTCCTCCGCCCGCACAACGAACGCGAGCGTCGGCGCCGCTGCACGGCCCGGCTTTCGCAGAAAGATGACGCGCGATCGCGGCGTGCGCTCGAGCCAGCTCGAGACGGCCTCGCGTGCTCGTGCGGGCAGAGTGCCAACGGCGGAGACATCGCGCGGCCACGTGCCAGGGACCTCGATGAGAAGCCAGTGCTCGGCGGTCGTCGCGGTAGCCGTGAGCGGCTCTTCCGCGGCCCGCGAAAGGTCCGCGCAGCGTCCGCGCAAAGAGCTCACTCGCCCTCGATCACGCAGATCGGCTGACCGTCGACTACCTGCTGACCGGGTGTCACGCTCAAGTCGGTCACGACACCGCTGCGGTGCGCGACGATCTCGTTCTCCATCTTCATCGCCTCGAGGACGCAGATGAGACCACCCGTTTCGATCCGGTCTCCCTCTGCGACCTTCACCCCCAGCACGATCCCTTGCATCGGGCTCGAGACAACTCCGGTGGTCTCACTCGCGAGCCCTTTCTGACGGTCTTTGTGCCGGCGAGCGAGCTCCGCCCAAGGCGGCTCCGTCGTATGCACCCGGAGCTCGTGCAGCCTGCCATCGAGCTCGACGGCGACGACGCGCTCGCGGGTGGATATCCCGCGCCCGTCCGATCCCGTGGGTACCGTCGTTTTCACATGAGACAACCCGCTGTCCAATTTCTGCGCACGCTGCGCAAGCTCCTCGGACTCGACGACTCCGCTACAGGTCCCGCCGTCGACGAAGCAGGGGGTGGCGAGAAGCGCCCGGTGGAACCCGACAAGCGTCTTCGGCCCCTTGATCACGAACTCTTCGAGGGCGCGGAGCATGCGCAGCCGAGCGCGCTCGCGATCGACGTCGTGCACGACGAGCTTGGCGATAAGGGAGTCGTACAGATCGGAGATCTCGTCGCCGGCTCTGACCCCGGAGTCCACGCGCACTCCGATCCCTCCCGGCTCCCGATAGGTGTCGATCCGTCCGGGGGAGGGCAGGAAACCTCGCGTCACGTCCTCGGCGTTGATGCGGCACTCGATCGCGTGGCCCCGAAGAGCGATGTCCGACTGCGCCACCGAGAGCGGTTCGCCAGCTGCGATCAGCACCTGCTCGCGGACGATGTCGATCCCCGTCACGGCCTCGGTCACCGTGTGCTCGACCTGAACCCGCGTGTTCATCTCCAGGAAGTAGTACGACCCGTCGGTCGTCAGGAGCCCTTCGATCGTCCCGGCCGAGCGATACCCCACGGCCCGCGCCGCCTCGACGGCGATCGCTCCGATTCGCCCGCGAAGCTCGGCGCCGACCGCAGGGGATGGCGTCTCCTCGACGAGCTTCTGATGCCTGCGCTGGATCGTGCAGTCGCGCTCGCCGAGGTGGATGACGTTGCCGCGGTCGTCCGCGAGAATCTGGACTTCGACGTGCCGCGGGTCGTCGAGGTACCGCTCGACGTACACTGTGGAGTCCGCGAAGTAGGCCTCTCCTTCGCGACGAGCGGAATCGTACGCGCGCTCGAGGTCTTCGTGCGAACGGGCGATCTTGAGCCCCTTTCCGCCTCCCCCGGCGGAGGCCTTGATCGCAATGGGGTACCCGATCTCCGCCGCGACGCTGCGGACATCTTCGATACTCGACGCGGCCTCGGTCGCTCCCGGGACGATCGGAATGCCGACAGCACTCATCCGCTCTCGCGACGCGATCTTCGAGCCCATCGCCTCGATCGCCTCGGCCGGCGGCCCGATCCAGGCCAGCCCCGCCTCGACGACCTGCCGAGCGAAGGTCGCGTTCTCGGCGAGAAACCCATAGCCGGGATGGATGGCCTCCGCACCCGCACGAAGCGCCATCTCCACGACAAGGTCGCCCCTGAGATAGCTCTCTGCCGCCGGACCGGGACCGATCAGGTACGCCTCGTCGGCTCGGGCGACGTGGAGACTCCTCCGGTCCGCGTCCGAATACACGGCCACCGTCCCGATCTCGAGCTCGCGGAGCGTCCGGAAGACGCGAACCGCGATCTCGCCGCGGTTGGCAACGAGGACTTTTGTGAACGGCGGCATCGGACGCGTATTCTCCCCGACGGTGAGCCTCCCGGATCAGCTCACGGTTGCGCGGATCGCCGCCGTTCCTGCGGTGGTGCTGCTCTTCGCCTGGGAGTTCCCGAACCATGCGTACTGGGCGACCGCGATCTTCGTCGTCGCGATGGCGACGGATCAGATCGACGGCTGGCTCGCGCGCCGCCGAGGCACCAGCTCGCCGCTGGGCAAGCTCCTCGACCCGGTCGCGGACAAGGTGCTCGTTCTCGCCGCGCTCGTCATGCTCATCGGTGAGGGAGTAGTCCCTGCTTGGATGGTCGCACTGATCGTCGTACGCGAGATTCTGGTCTCGGGGCTTCGTCTAGCGGCGGTCGAGAGGGGAGTCGTGCTTGGAGCGCGCGATCTCGGCCGCCTGAAGACCTGGGCTCAAGCCGTCGCAGCCACAATCGCGGGGTTCGCCGCGGCCGGTGCTTGGAGCGACGACGTTGCCTGGTGGGCGCTCCTCGTCGCGCTGGTGGCGACGTGGGTCTCGGGGCTCGACTACGCGCGCGTCGCGCCGCGAGTCCTGCGCGGCGAGCGGGCGTAGCGCGGGCGCGACGGCTCACTGGCGACGGCCTCGCGCGCGGCCGCAAACTGCCACGCGCTCGCGCCGATCGACGGCTTCGTGCTCAGGTCGATCTCGAGCCGCGCGAGCCCCACTCGAACAGCCACGAGCTCGCGGTCGGTCAGCGGGGGCGTGGCCTCGATCTCCACGGCGAAACCCTACTTAGGCGCGAGGCAGCAGCCTGGCTCCAGTAGCCTTGAACGAGGCTACGACAACCTCTCCTTCGCGCAGCCCGAGACGCGCAGCTGAGCTCGCGGTCACCTCAGCGGTGATGGGTCCCACGCGCACGCGTACCCGGTTACCCAGCGGCACGAGAGAGGCAACCGGCGCGCGCAGGTGGTTGACGGCCGAGTCGTCGGGTGACTGGCGTGAGATGGAGACCTCCCACGGATACACCGCTACCGCGACGTGGCCGATAGCGACATCGGTCGACCACACCGACCCGGCGCCATTCTCGAGTACGACCTCGGTCAGTCCGTCTCGACCTGCGGCAGCGCTTCCGGCGAGCAGGTTCGCTCCTGTAAAGCTGGCGACGAAGGAATCGCTCGGTGCCGCGACGAGCTCCTCGGCTCGTCCGAGCTGGAGAATGCGCCCTTCGACGAGCACGCCGACGCGATCGGCGAGGGTCGCAGCATCCTCGAAGTCATGGGTCACAAGCAGAGTTGGCATACGTAGCTCGGCGAGGAGCTCTTGTAGCTCCGCCCGCACGGCAGCGCGGGTGTGCGCGTCGAGCGCAGACAGCGGCTCGTCGAGGAGAAGCACGTCGGGCTTGCGTGCGAGAGCGCGAGCGAGCGCCACGCGCTGGCGCTCGCCGCCGGAGATCTCGTTCGGCCGTGCGCGCGCGAGGGAGTCGATCCGAAGCCGGTCGAGAAGCTCGGGAACGACTCGCTGATCGGTTGCGCCGAATGCGACGTTCCCGCGTACGTCGAGGTGCGGGAAGAGGGCGTATTCCTGAAAAACGAGCCCAACACGGCGTCGCTCCGGGGGTAGGTCGACACCGTGAGTCGTGTCGAGCCAGGTCTCGTCGCCGTACCTGACTGTCCCCCGCTCGGGACGGAGCAGGCCAGCGACCGCGCGCAGGACGCTCGACTTCCCGGCGCCGGAGGGGCCCACGAGGGCGACGGTCTCGGCACCGATCTCGAGAGCTATCGAGAGACGGAAGGTGCGGAGACCGTGATCGAGGTCGAGGTCGAGGACCTTCTCCATAGGGGCACCAGCTTCGCGGTGAGGAGCACAAGAGCGCTGGCCACGACGAGCAGCGCGCCAATGGCGAGGGCATTGTCGAAGGCGACGTCGAACTCCTGGTAGACAGCGAGCGAGAGCGTCTGCGTCACGCCCTGCAACGACCCCGCGAACATGATGGTGGCGCCGAACTCGCCGAGGCCTCGCGCGAACGCGAGCGCGGCTCCTGCGCCGAGCCCACCAGAGGCGAGCGGGAGAGCGATGCGGGTGAAGGTCCGCGCCGGCCCGGCCCCGAGCGTTCTCGACGCCGCTACGAGGTCGGGGTCGACGGCCTCGAACGCCGCGACGGCTGTACGGACGTAAAAGGGGCTGGCGACGAACGTGACCGCGAGCACCACGGCGATCTTGGTGAACGCGATGTCCACTCCAAGCCCCTCGAAGGTGCTCCCAAGAAGACCGAGCCGGCCGAACGCAGCGAGAAGGCCGATCCCCGCCACCGCCGGGGGCAGGACGAGCGGGAGCTCGACCACGGTTACGAGCAGCGCCCGTCCCCGAAAGCGCCGGGTCGCGAGCAGGTACGCGGTGGGCGTGCCGAAGAGGACGATCAGCGCCATCGCGATCAGGTTGGTCTCCGCAGTGACCCGGAGCGCGTCGCGCGTGACTTCGCTCGTGAGCCCGTCGCGAAGCTCGGCAAGTGAGAGCTCGGCAAAGATCGCCGCGATCGGGAGTAAGAGGAAGCCGAGCGAGAGTGCAGCAGCCACCGCAAGCACGACACCGAACGGCGTTGCTTTCACGGCAGTCCGAACAGAGCCGCGCGCAACTC
>JBBDMN010000188.1:6829-11315 GCA_040878305.1 Gaiellaceae bacterium | reverse complement strand
TCGCTTCATCGCTCGACCATCACGCTCGTCGCCTTGACGATCCCGGCCGCGCTCATACCGGGCTCGAGCTTCAGCTCTTCCGCCGACTCGCGCGTGATGATCGCGACGACGCGAGCCGGCTCCGTGACGTCGATCTCGACCTTCGCGAGCAGCCCGTCGACCTCGACCGAGCGGACGACCCCGCGAAACCGATTCCGCGCGGAGAGCTCCTCCGAGCCTTCGGCTCCGCGCAAACGCTCGACCTCGGATCCCGGCACGACCCGTCGGTTTGCCGCATCCCGCTCGACGCGGATCTTGCCCGCGCGATCCCAGCGGCGGAGGGTGTCGAGAGAGATCCCGAGCGTGCGTGCGGCCTCCGCGGCACTGTAGCTCTGCTTAGGCATTTCCTAGGTGTATACCATGAAACCGATGGAGGTGCGGCGAGTCGCAGATCCCTCCGCGTTCCTCGCAGCCGCGGAATCGCTTCTGCTCGAGGACGAGGCGCGCCACAACCTCATCCTCGGAATCGCCGGCACGCTGCGTGACCATCCTGCGCTGTACCCGGAGCACGGCCTCTGGCTAGTCGAGAACGGCGGACGGGTAATCGGCGCCGCACTGCAGACGCCGCCCTTCAATCTCGTCCTTTCACGTTCCGCGACGGACGGGGCAACCGAGGCGCTCGCCGAGCAACTCCGTGGAGACGGAGTCGAGCTTCCGGGTGTCGTCGGGGCGGTTCCCGAGGTCGACGTTTTCGCCAAGGCATGGGAGGCGCGCGCTGAGCAGCGCCGGCGACGGCGGACTGAACAGGGGATCTACCGTCTCACCGAGGTTCGCCCGGTGGCCCCAGTGTCCGGTCGACCGCGTCAGGCAACCGAAGCTGACCGATCGCTGCTTCTGTCCTGGATCGCGGCGTTCGCGGAAGAGGCTCTGGGCGAGGCCGCCTCGCCGATCGGCAACATAGAGCGCACGGTCGACACACGATTGCGCGGGGCTGGTGGCTTCTTGCTCTGGGAGGACCGCGAGCCCGTCTCGCTCGCGGGCTGGGGCGGACAGACGCCGAACGGCGTCCGCGTGGGGCCCGTCTACACCCCGCTCGAGCACCGCCGGCGGGGTTACGGGAGCGCGGTCACCGCAGCGGTCTCGACCGAGCGACTCGCCGCCGGGCGACGCTTCTGTTTCTTGTACACGGACCTCGCGAACCCGACCTCGAACAAGATCTACATGGACATCGGCTACGAGCGCGTCTGCGACTCGGTCGACTACGCGTTCGAGCCGCGGTGACCGAGCTTCGGAGCGCGCTCATCGTCGCCGTCCCCGAAGCCGCGCGGGCCGTGGACGGCTGGCGTGAGCGGAGCTGCACAGCGAAGTCGTCGAACGGCGTGCCCGCGCATGTGACACTCCTCTTTCCGTTCGTCCCTGTCCCCGAGATCGACGGCGCGCTCCTCGCGGAGCTGTGCGAGCTCTTCGGCCAATTTCAGAGCTTTTCCTTCGAGCTCCGAGAGCTTCGGCGGTTTCCTTCGGTGCTCTACTTGCCACCCGAGCCGTCCGGCCCGTTCGTGCAGATGACGGAGGCGCTTGTCGCGTCGTACCCGGACTACCCACCGTACGGCGCAATCTTCGATTCGATCGTCCCGCACATGACCGTTGCCGAAGGCGAGCCGGAGCTCCTGGATAAGGCCGAGCGCGACATTCGCATAGCGCTTCCGATCACCGCTCAGGCTATCGAGGTGATCCTGATCGAGGAGGTCGAGCCGGACCCGGCGAGCTGGCAGACTCGTGCTCGCATCCCGCTCGGTGCGTCGTCCTAGAGCGGGATGTTTCCGTGTTTCCGCTTCGGCTTCGGCTCGCGCTTGGTCAGCGCCGTCTCGAGCGCCGAGATCAGCACGGGCCGCGTTCGCCTCGGCTCGATCACGTCGTCCACGTATCCACGCTCTGCCGCGGCGTACGGATTGGCGAAACGCTCCTTGTAGTCGGCGATGAGCTCCTCGCGCCTGGCATCCGGGTCGTCAGACTCGCCGAGCTCGTTGCGGAAGACGATGTTGACGGCACCCTCGGGGCCCATCACGGCCACCTCTGCTGTGGGCCAGGCGATGTTGAAGTCCGCGCGGATGTGCTTCGACGACATGACGTCGTAGGCGCCGCCGTACGCCTTGCGCGTGATTACGGTCAGCTTCGGCACCGTGGCCTCCGCGTAGGCGTAGAGGAGCTTGGCTCCGTGCCGGATGATCCCGCCCCACTCCTGCGCCGTCCCGGGGAGAAAGCCCGGCACGTCGACGAAGGTTACGAGCGGAACGTTGAAGGCGTCGCAGGTGCGGACAAATCTCGCCGCTTTGACCGACGCGTCGATGTCGAGGACTCCGGCAAGCGCGGCGGGTTGGTTCCCGACGACGCCCACCGCGTGCCCTCCGAGACGCGCGAAGCCGCAGACGATGTTCTCTGCCCAGTGCGCGTGCACCTCGAGGAACTCCCCGTCGTCGACGACCCGCTCGACCACGTCCTTCATGTCGTAAGGCTTGTTCGGGCTATCCGGGATGATCGTGTCGAGCGAGGCGCCCTCCCGATCCACGGGATCCGCCGGCGGTGCGTACGGCGGCTGCTCGAGGTTGTTCTGCGGCAGGAAGGAGAGGAGGTAGCGAGCCTCCTCGAGGCACGTCTCCTCGTCGGGCGCTGTGAAGTGCGCGACGCCCGACTTCGTCGCGTGTGTCGCCGCACCGCCTAGCTCCTCGAAGCCGACGTCCTCGCCCGTGACCGTCTCCACCACGTCGGGGCCCGTGATGAACATGTACGAGCTCCCTTCGACCATGAGCACGAAGTCGGTGATCGCGGGCGAGTAGACGGCCCCGCCCGCGCACGGTCCCATGACGAGCGAGATCTGCGGTACGACACCGGAGGCCTGGACGTTCCGCCAGAAGATTTCAGCGTATCCGGCGAGCGAGACTACGCCCTCCTGGATCCGCGCGCCGCCCGAGTCGTTGATCCCAATGAGCGGGCACCCGTACGTCACGGCCATGTCCATGACCTTGCAGACCTTCTCGGCGAAGACCTCGGACAGAGAGCCGCCGAACACCGTGAAGTCCTGTGAGAACACAAAGACTTTGCGTCCGAAGATCGTCCCGTAGCCCGTCACTACCGCGTCCCCCCAGGGCCGGTTCTCGCGCATCCCGAACTCGACCTCGCGGTGGCGGACGAAGCGGTCGAGCTCGACGAACGATCCCGGGTCGAGCAGCTTTTCGAGCCGTTCCCGCGCGAGCAGCTTTCCACGCTCGCGCTGCCGCTCGACGTGCTTCTCGCTCGCACCGCCACGCGACTCTTCCTGGAGCTCCTCGAGCCAGCGGAGCTTTGCCTCGGTCGTGTCGTGCGTCTCGGCCACCCGGCGCGGAGCCTAACTGTGGATGGTTCGGTACGAACTCTTCACACATTCGGTACCAGGCACAGGGTGTCGAAGTTTTCACACTTACAGCGTCAGGCTTGCTTGGAACGACGCCCGCGTTAGAGTCGAGTCATGGGCAGCTCCACCCCGCTCGACCGCTCGACTACCTGGCCCTACGAGGACGGTGAGCCCGGCGAGTTCTCGTACGCCCGCTTCTCGAGCCCCACCGTCGCCGAGGCCGAACGGACGCTCGGCGAGCTCGACGGCGGCGAGGCCCTGCTCTTCGCCTCGGGCGCGGCCGCCTCGGCGGCGGTCGTCCTCGCGCTCCTCTCCCCCGGTCAGACGGTTGCCCTCGCCGAAGGCGCCTACTACGGGACCGGCGTGCTCCTCGACGAGCTCGCGCGGTGGGGCGTCCGGCACGTCGAGTTCGACCAGACCGGCCCGCCACCGCAGGACGCGGACTACATCTGGATCGAGGCTCCTTCGAACCCGTTCCTGACGATGCCGGACTTCGAGGCGGCAGCGGCTCACCGAGCACCGGTTCTCTGCGACGCAACGGCTGCGACGCCGCTCCACGTGAAGCCGCTCGAGCAGGGATGCGACATCGCGCTCCACTCGGCGACGAAGTTCCTCGCCGGGCATGACGACGCGCTGGTCGGCGCAGTCGTCACGCATGACCCTGAGACGGCGGCGCGGCTGCGGGAGTTTCGATCACGGACGGGACCGGTCGTGGCCCCCGACGTCGCTTGGCTGTTGCTTCGCGGCCTTCAGACGCTCGAGGTCCGCGTCACTCGCCAGACCGACACCGCTCGCATGATCGCCGAACGCCTCCGCGCGCATCCCGCCGTCGCGATCGTCCGCTATCCGGACTTCGGTGGGCTACTCTCCTTCGACGTGGCCGATGCGGAAACCGCGCGCCGTGTGGAGACGAGCACCCGGCTGATTGCGAACAAGACGAGTCTCGGCGGGGTTGCATCGCGCATCGAGTCGCGCTTCCGGTGGGAGGGTGATCGCGTTCCTCCCGGGCTGCTCAGGCTCTCCCTGGGCCTCGAAGACCCGGGACCGCTGTGGGCCGACCTCGAGCGCGCGCTCGCGCTCGAATAGGCGGACGCCGGGCGGGGGGGGGGGGGGGGGGGG
>JBBDMN010000188.1:0-6819 GCA_040878305.1 Gaiellaceae bacterium | reverse complement strand
CCCCCCCCCCCCCCCCCCCGCCCGCGACGATCAGCTGTTACAGCCCGCTTCGGTGGATCCCCATGAACGACGCGAACTGAGCCTTTGCCAGTTGCGGCTGGACGCCGTGCCACTGCGTCCGATCCTGCCGACTGATCTGCAGCTTTGCTGCGGGCTTGACCTGCGCCTTGATCTGGGGCGCAACCTGCACCCTTTCTTGCGGGCTCACCTGCGAGGTGAGCTGGGGAGCGACCTGCGCCGCGGTCTGCACGGTGGACTGCGCCGGCTGGACACTCGCCGATGCCTGCTGGGCGAACGCAAGCGACCCAAGAACCGCCGCCACGGCCACGGCCGTTCTGGCGGAGATGTGAGCCTCCACGTCCGCGGTCGCCCGGTCGACGACTTCGGCGGGAGCGCCTGCGATCAGCAGAACGTGCCCGATCGCGTCTTCGGGAAGGCCCCAACCGATCAGCTCGCCGATGGGGTCCTGCTCGACCTTCTGCCGAAACCCGTCGTCGCGATAGATCCGATCCACGAGCTCGCCGATGCGATCGCGGTCGTGCTCTGCCGCCGTTGCGAGCTCGCCGAATCCCTCGTTTCGGAGGGTCGCGAAGGGATCGTCCTCGAAAGCCGTGGTGAAGGGCCTGTCTCCGTCCAGTCGTTCCACGAACTCGGTGACCAGGTGGCTCGTCATTACGCAGCTCCTTCTTCGGGTTGGACCTCGACTTCAAGACGTGCGGGAGGAGCATCATCTTCCACCGAGCACCTCTGGGTACCCTGTAGGCAATGTCGTTTCTTCGTAAGCGGGTCGCACTACCGAGGTCGGGGGCTGCCCTCCCCGGTCGTGACGCTCCGATCGCTGATCTCGACAACCACCTCGTCCTCGGAACGCCGCTGACGCCGCCGTTTCCTGACGGGACCGAGCAGATCGTCGTCGGGATGGGGTGCTTCTGGGGAGCCGAGCGGCTGTTTTGGCAGGCTCCTGGCGTCTACAGCACTGCGGCCGGCTATGCCGGAGGCATCACCCCGAATCCGACCTACCAGGAGGTCTGCTCGGGTGCGACCGGCCATACCGAGGTCGTGCTCGCAGTCTTCGATCCCGACAAGACGAGCTACGACGAGATGCTCCGGATCTTCTGGGAAGGGCACGACCCGACCCAAGGGATGCGTCAGGGGAACGACGTCGGCACCCAGTATCGCTCGGCGCTCTACTGGACGACCGAGGAGCAGCGCGAAGCCGCGTTCGCCTCCCGTGAGCGCTTCCAGCAGGAGCTCACGCAGGCGAAATACGGCGGCATCACGACCGAGATCGCCGAAGCGGGGCCTTTCTACTACGCGGAGGGGTACCACCAGCAGTACCTGGCTGCGAACCCGAACGGATATTGCGGACTCGGCGGTACGGGCGTCAGCTGCCCGGTCGGCATCGGCGTCCAGACCGCTTCGTAGACGAAGGGCGAGGCAACCTCGCGCCCTACGAGTCGGCCGCCACTGTTCCCTTCGCGGGCCGCTCGCTCGTAAGACCGCTGCCGCCAGCTAGCCGCTGGGCGAGGTACACCGGGATGATGGACACGACGATCACGAAGAGCGCGACGACGTTGACGATCGGGAGCTCCGCCGGGCGGGAAAGCGTGGCGAAGATCCAGATCGGGAGCGTCTGCTGCGCGCCCGAGGTGAAGATCGTTACGACGACCTCGTCGAACGACAGCGCGAACGCAAGCAAAGCGCCGGCGAGGAGAGCGGTACGCATCTGTGGGAACGTTACGTGGCGGAACGTCTGCCAGCTGTCAGCTCCGAGGTCTGCGGAGGCTTCGTCGAGCGAGCCGGCCGTACGCCGAAGTCGCGCGATGGCGTTGTTGTAGACGACCACGACGCAGAACGTCGCGTGGCCGAGGATGATCGTCATCAGGCCGAAGCTCACCCCGATCGGTCCGAGCACGTCGATGATCGTCGCCTGGAGCGCCAGGCCGGTGATGATTCCGGGGAGCGCGATCGGGAGGATGACGGCGAACGAGATGGCTTCTCGCCCGAAGAAGCTGTAGCGGGCGACCGCCATCGAGGCGAGCGTTCCAAGAACGAGCGCGATCGCGGTTGCTCCGAGGGCCGCGAGCAATGAGAGCTTCAGCGCGTCTCTGACGTCGGAGTCGTGGAACGCGACGGAGAACCACTTCGTGCTGAAGTTCTCGATCGGCCAGCCCTGGGTGACATTCCGGTTGAACGCATAGAGGCCGACGAGGAGCAGGGGCAGATAGATGAAGACGAGCGTCGCGCCTGCGCCGACGCGCAGAAGGATGCGGGTGAGCCGGGACTCGACCATCACAAAGACTCGAAGGCCCGAAGCCGGCGGGCGACGAGGAGGTACGCGATCATCATGACGATCGGGACCATCGAATAAGCAGCGGCAACTGGAAGAGCCTCACCGCGGATCGAGTAGATGACCGTGCCGATGAACTGCTCGCTCGTGATCAGACCTGGCGCGATGTAGTCGCCGAGCGTGAGCGAGAAGGTGAAGATCGAGCCGGCCACGACCGCGGGGAAGGCGAGCGGGAGGACGACCCGTGTGAAGGTCGCGAGAGAACGCCCGCCGAGGTCCGCAGATGCCTCGAGCAGCGACGCGGGAATCCGCTCGAGACCGGCATAGATCGGGAGGACCATGAAGGGCAGCCAGAGGTAGGTGAAGACGAGCCACAACCCGACCGTCGAATAGCCGTCGAATTGCATACCGACAGGCTCGAGCGCCCAGTTGATGACGCCTCCGTCGGAGAGCATCGTCCTCCAGGCGTAGGCCTTCACGAGGTAGTTCGCCCACAGCGGCATGAGGACGGCGACCACGAGCAGGTTGCGCGTCCGCGGCGAGGCGACCCGCGCCATGTAGTACGCGATCGGAAACGCGAGAACGGCGTCGGCGATCGTCACGAGCGCCGCCATCTGGATGGTTCGCCAGGCTACGTCGCGATACACCTCCCGCTCGAAGAGGGTTCGGAAGTTGTCGAGCGTGAGCTCGCGGACGACCTCCGACGTGAACGGGTTCGTGTCCCAGAAGGCCGAGAGCAGCAGGACGGCCAAGGAGCCGAGGTAGACGACGACCAACCATCCAACGGGCACGGCGAGCAGCGCGGCAAGCCGGATCCGCGGATGGCGGTAGAAGAAGGTAGAGAGCCGCCGCCCCGGACTCTCCCGGGGCGGCGGCTCAGCGACAGGGACAGAGGTCATGTGTCCCGCTGGATCAGCTTGCTACCCGCGGATCTCCGTCCAGGCAGCTTCCCAGTCCTCCTGGGTCTTGCAGACCTCCCCGCGGTCGTCGCCGCAGTCCGCGGTCGGGGTCGTCCAGTAGTAGACGTCCTCCCACCACGCCTCGTCGTCCGCGTGGTACTCCTCGCAGTGGTTCGGGTTCTTGGTGAGATCGCACGCCTTCAGGTTGACGGGCGCCTCGCCGAATCCCTCGGCGACTGCCGCTTGTGCCTCAGGCGAGATCATGTGATCCATCCAGAGATACATGCAGTTTGGGTTCGCAGCCTTCGAGTAGATCATCCAGGTGTCCGACCACCCGGTCGTACCCTCCTTCGGCTTGATCGCCTTCACCGGGACGGGTGGGTCGGCAGCTGTGAGCTGGACGTACTGGTACGGCCACGTCGTCCCGACGACGCTGTCGCCGTTCGTGTACGACCCGATTTGCTTGGCCACGTCACCGGGCCAGTACTCGCCGACGTTCGGCGCCTGCTGCTTCAACAGATCGACCGCGGCGTTGAACTGCTCCTCGTCGAGGAAGTACGGATTCTCGATGCCGAGATCCGGCTGCGTCGCCTTCAGATAGACAGCCGCGTCCGCGATGAAGATCGAGTCGTCGTAGATCGAGAGCTTGCCGTTGTACGGACCGGACTCGTCCCAGATCACGGACCAGCTGTCCGTGTCCTCGGGGACGACGTCGGTGCGGAACATCAAGTAGTTCGGACCGCGCCCGTGCGGCACGCCGTAGGGCTGGCCGTCGAGGCTGTTGTAGTCCTTGCCCTTGATGCCCTCTTGGACGTCCGCGTAGTTCGGGATGACCTCCGTGTCTATCGGGGCGGCGTCTCCCGTCGTCATCAGACGCACGCTCGCGTTCCCGGACGCCGAGACCCCGTCGTACTCGCCTGTCTGGATCAGGCTGATCATGTCGTCCGAGCTGCCGCCGTCCTTGGTGTTGACCGTGCATCCGGTCGCGGCCTTGAACTCCTCTGTCAGCTGGGCGTAGCCGGCCCACTGGACGACGTTGACCTCGCCTTCCTGCCGGGCCATCTCCTGGATCTCCTCGAGCGAGGAGCCGAGACCTTCGATCTCCGTGCTCGCCGATCCCTCGTCGTCGCCGCCTCCACAACCCGCGGCGACCACACTGAGCGCTCCGACGAGCAGGCCAAGCGCGGCCCACGACGCGACGCGGTACTTCCTCCTACTCATGCGTTTCCTCCCTCTGTTCCTGCGATTACCGATTCTTGCTCCGGGCGCCACTCGACGAGCGCACGCCGTCCCTTCGTCTCGAGCACCTGGCTCGAGCCCTCCTCGAGGTTCTGGGCGAGCACCTGGAGCGCGCCCCCGCGATCGAGTGTGACGTGATACCGCGTGACCGGCCCGACGTACTGGACGTCGCTGACGACACCCGGCTCGACCCGCCAGCCGCGCTGTGGCTCCCGTCCGGCCTCGAGCAAGTTGATCTTCTCCGGTCTGACGGTGTATCGGCGCCCGTCCCGCTCGATCACGTTCGAGACGCCGACGAACCCGGCGATGAACTCGCTCTCGGGATGCTCGTAGACATCCGCCGGCTTCCCGACCTGCTCGATCCGGCCCTCGTTGAAGACGGCGATGCGGTCCGACATCGTTAGAGCTTCCTCTTGGTCGTGCGTCACGTAGACGAAAGTGATCCCGACCTCGCGCTGGATGCTCTTGAGCTCGATCTGCATCTCCTGGCGAAGCTTGAGGTCGAGCGCGCCGAGCGGCTCGTCGAGGAGAAGGACCTTCGGGCGGTTGACGATCGCGCGCGCCAAGGCGACGCGCTGGCGCTGCCCGCCGGAGAGCTGGGAGGGCTTGCGCTCTCCATAGCCGGAGAGCCGGACCATCTCGATCGCGGCCTGCGCCCGCCCGCGCCTCTCGCCCTTCTTTACTCCTGTCACCCTGAGCCCGTACTCGACGTTGTCCTGCACCGTCATGTGCGGGAAGAGCGCGTAGTCCTGGAAGACGGTGTTTACGGGCCGGTCGTAGGGCGGTAGCCGCGAGACGTCCTCGCCGGCGAGCTCGATGGTTCCGGAATCCGGTGTCTCGAAGCCCGCGATCATCCGCAGGGTAGTCGTCTTGCCCGAGCCCGAAGGTCCGAGCATGGTGAAGAACTCGCCGGCCGGAATGTCGAGGTCGATCGCGTCGACCGCGAGGACGTCTCCGTAGCTCTTCGTCAGGCGGGCGACGCGAACATCCGGCACGCCGTCAGGCGGCAATCGACTCCTCCAGGATTCCCAGACCCTCGTCGAGCTCATCGCGAGCGATGTTGAGCGGCGGGAGCAGACGGATCACGTTCCCGTAGAGCCCGCAGGACAGGAGCACAAGCCCGCGGTCGAAGGCGGCCGCGGTGACGGCTTGTGCGCGCTCGGGCGAGCGCTCGGCAAACTCGAACGCGAGCATCGGTCCGAGCCCGCGGACCTCGCCGATGTCGGAGTGACGAGCGGCGATAGCCTCGAGGCGCCCGCGGAGCGTCTCGCCCAGCTCGCGCGCCTGCGCCAGGAACCCCTCGTCCGACACGGTGTCGAGGACGACGAGCGCCGCCGCGCAGGAGAGAGGATTGCCTCCGAATGTGCCTCCGAGACCCCCGACGTGCACGGCGTCCATGACCTCTGCGCGTCCGGTGACGCCTGCGAGCGGAAGACCTCCGCCGATGGACTTCCCTGAGACGAGCAGATCCGGCTCGACTCCCTCGTAGTGCTCGATCGCCCACATCTTCCCGGTGCGGCCAACCCCCGACTGCACCTCGTCGTCGACGTACAGGATCCCGTGCGCTCGGCACAGCTCTTGGAGCCGCGCGGGATAGTCGGAAGGCATGGGTATGAACCCACCCTCGCCCTGCACCGGCTCGAGCACGACACACGCAACCGTTGACGGATCGACGTCCGCCTTGAACAGGTGCTTCAGAGCGCCGATCGCATCGTCCGAGGAGACGCCGCGATAGGGATACGGAGCAGGAACGCGGTAGACCTCGGGAGCGAACGGGCCGAAGCCTGCTTTATACGGATTCACCTTGCTCGTCATCGTCATGGCGAGGAGCGTGCGTCCGTGAAACGCGTACTCGAAGACGACCACGGCGGAGCGACCGGTAGCCGCACGGGCGATCTTGACCGCGTTCTCGATCCCCTCGGCGCCGGAGTTCACGAGCATCGAGCGCTGCTCGCCGGGGCCGCAGGGTGAGAGCTCTGCCAACCGGCGGCAGACCTCGACATACGGCTCGTAGGTGCCGACGACGAAGCACTGGTGGAGGTACCGCTCGGCCTGCTCCTTCACGGCCTCGATGACCGCGGGATAGCGGTGTCCCAGGTTCTGGCAGCCGATGCCTCCCGCGAAGTCGATGAACGAGCGCCCGTCGGCATCCGTGATGCGTGCACCGTCCGCGTGAGCGACGACGAGATGCGGTGTCGAGACTCCGGGGGCGACGTAGCGCGCGCGGTCGGCCGCAATTCTCTCCGCGTGCGTCCCTTCGGTCACTGCCATGCGCGCGATTATGAACCTACTGGGGCGGGAATTCACTGTGAACGTGCACGGATCCCGCCGCTCCGGAAGGGACGGTGTCTACCATCAGGGTGCGCCGGAGTAGCTCAGCTGGTAGAGCAA
>JBBDMN010000187.1:0-3296 GCA_040878305.1 Gaiellaceae bacterium | reverse complement strand
CACTGGCGCCCGCGCGAATCCGGTGTGACAATGACGTGCGCCCATGTCTCAGGTACTCGACTCACGCGATGCTGCCCGGAACGCCGTCGCGCGCAGCGCGTGGCGCGAGGCATACGAGGCGTACTCGGGAGTCGAGAAGCAGGACCTGAGCCCGGAAGACCTCGAGAGCTTCGCCGACGCCGCGTGGTGGAACGGAAAGCTCGACGAGGCGATCGGGCTGCGAGAGCGGTCGTACACGCAGTATTCCGCCGCGGGTGACAAGCTCGGCGCCGCACGTCTCGCGCTGGCCCTGTCCTGGGACCACGAAGGTCGCGGCGCGTTCTCGGTCTCACAGGGCTGGTTCGCGACCGCCGAGCGGCTGCTAGCCGGGCTGCCGGAAGCACCGGAGCACGGTCGGCTCCTGCTCACCCAAGCTCTCGGCGCCATGTTCGCCGAGGGCAACCTGGCGGTGGCGGTCGAATACTTCGACCGCGCCTATGAGCTCGCAGAGCGAGTCGGAAACCGAGACGTCCAGATCCTCGCCCTTTCCGGGAAAGGGCGCTCGTACATCAAGGCAGGGGAGGTCGAGAGGGGTCTGGCGCTCCTTGACGAGGCGACCGCGTCGGCGACATGCGGCGAGCTGCAGCCGTTCTCGACCGGACTCGTCTACTGCATCACGATCAGCTCCTGCCAGGACCTCGGCGACTACAGGCGTGCCGCCGAGTGGACAGAGGCCGCGAATCGCTGGTGCGACCGACTCGACGTCAGCGGCTTCCCCGGTGCGTGTCGCATCCATCGCGCCGAGGCCATGCGCCTGCGCGGCGACTGGCCAGGCGCAGAGGCGCAGGCGATCGCTGCGTGCGAGGAGCTGCATGACTTCGATCGCAGCATCACCGCGGGTGGGTACTACGAGGTCGGTGAGATCCGCCTCCGTCGCGGCGACTTCGCGGGTGCCGAGGAGGCCTATCGCACCTCTGACGAGCTCGGACGCGACCCGCAGCCGGGCCTCGCGCTCCTTCGTCTCGCAGAAGGCAAGGTCGATGCCGCCGTTGCCGGTGTCACCCGCTCGCTCGCGGATGTCCAGGATCCCTTGTCGCGCTTGAGGCGCCTACCCGCTCAGGTCGAGATCGCGATCGCGGCCGGTGACCTGAAGACCGCCCGCGCCGCCGCGGAGGAGCTCGAGGGCATCGTCGACTCGTACAAGATCGGCGACCGGAGAGCGGCGGCGTTCGACGCCAAGGTCCACGTGGCCTTGGGCCAGATCGAGCTCGCCGAGAAGGATTGGGAAGGCGCTGCCGCATCGTTTCGGAAGGCGCGTGACGAATGGCAGCGGGTCGGCGCGCCGTACGAGACGGCGCAAGCGCGGATGATGCTCGGCGTTGCGTTGCGCCGCCGGGGCGACGAGCACGGCGGCGCGGTCGAGCTCGAGGGGGCACTGGCCGCCTTCGAGAAACTGGGAGCGAAGCTGGACGAGGAGCGCGCGAAGGAGCTCCTCGGCAGGCTCGAGACGCGCCGAACCTTCCTCTTCACCGACATCGTCGACTCGACGAGGCTCCTCGAGACGCTCGGCGACGAGAAGTGGAAAAGGCTCCTCGCGCGGCACGACGAGCTCGTGCGCGAGCGGATCGTCGAGAGCGGCGGCGAGGTCATCAAGAAGACGGGCGACGGCTTCTTCGCGTCGTTCGACAACCCGAAGGCGGCGATCGACGCAGCCGTCGCGATCCAGCGCGCGCTCGGCGCCGAGATCGTCGCTCCGGATGTCAGGATCGGCGCGCATACGGGGACCGGGTTCCGCACAGGTGCCGACTCGACCGACTACGGCGGCCAGGGCGTGCACGTCGCGGCGCGGATCGGAGCCGCGGCGCGCGCAGCCGAGATCCTCGTCAGCAGCGAGACGCTCGACGGGGTCGCCGGCGCGTTCCGGCTCTCGGAGCCTCGCGCGGAAACGCTGAAGGGCTTCGAGCAGCCGGTCGAGGTCGTCTCCGTCGACTGGCGCTAGCAGGACGCGACCGGACGACCGAGGAAGCGGAGGGTTCCCCGGCAAAGGCCGCGCGCAGCGCGGCGTTGGTATGCGGTCGTCCCTAGCAACCGGTCGTCGGTCGGGTTCGTCAGGAACCCCATCTCGACGAGGATCACGGGGACGTTCGACCAGTTGAAGCCGGTGAAGTCGGCGCGCTCGTTGATGCCCCTGTCGGGGAAACCGAGAGAGCGAGCGAGCTCGGACTGCACGATCCTCGCGGCGCGTCTGCTTTTCGCATAGACGTCGTCCGTCCAGCCGCGGCGCAGCGTCGGGTAGAGCGTGTGAGAGCCGCGAGCGCTCGGGTCGGTGGAGCCGTCCGCATGGATACGGAGGAAGAGCCGCGCGCCGGCCCGGTTCGCAATGCGTGCTCGCGCGATATTGCCCATGCTCATCCCCGCGTTCCTCGTTCTCGTCATGACGACGTGTACACCTGCGCGCTCGAGCAAAGGGCGGAGCCGTAGCGCGACGCGGAGATTCAGCTCAGCCTCGGTGAGGCCGGATACGACACCTCGCGTACCTCCTCCATCCTTGATCTTGAGCGTGGTCGAGCCCGGCCCGATCGGCTCGGTGTCGCCGTTCGCGCGCAGGTCGTGTCCCGGGTCGATGACGACGACCGGTGACCGCGCCGCGTCAGCTGCCGGCAGCACGAGCAGGATCGCAGCGAGGCCGGCGAGGAGACCGCGCACTGTCAGAGGACGACGAAAGAGACGGCGACGAACTGCGTCACCGCCGCGGCGACCACGAGCACGTGGAAGACCTCGTGGAACCCGAAGGTGGCCGGAAACGGATCGGGCCAGTGCGTCGCATACGCGAGTGCGCCGAGCGTGTAGAGGACACCGCCGACGATGACGAGCACCGCAGACGCAACGTGGAGCTGAGTTAGAACCTGCGGCAAGGCGAGCACACCGACCCAGCCGACGAGGAGGTACACGGGAGCTGACACCCACTTCGGCGCGTCGATCCAGAAGACGTTGAGCAGGACCCCGAGCGCGGCCCCGCTCCAGACACACCCGAGAACGATCGCCGGCACGGCACCGGTGAAGGCGAGCAGGGCGAAGGGCGTGTAGGTCCCCGCGATGAAGAAGAAGATCATCGAGTGGTCGACCTTCCGCGCCCACGCGCGCGCTCGGGCCGATCTCCACGATGCGCGGTGGTAGAGAGCGCTCGCACCGAACATCGCCACGAGCGCGCCGGCGTAGACGGCGCCGGCGAAGCGGGCGCGCGCGCCGTCGGCGAGCACGACGAGCGTCATCCCCGCCGCGAGCGCCGCGAAGAACGCGTACTGGTGGAAGAGACC
>JBBDMN010000186.1:0-3319 GCA_040878305.1 Gaiellaceae bacterium | reverse complement strand
TGCCCGTCCACCGTGGCGAGCGGACACCCCGGCGCGGGAGGGTCCACCGCACGTCACCGTCCGGCTCGAGCGCGGCGAGCTCGTTCCTGCGCGCCGCGACGACGAACCGACCTAAGGGCGACCAGCTCGCTTCCCGGTACACGCCCAGCAACCGGCGCGAGCCGTCCTCTTGGACGACCCAGACACCCGAGTCCGCCGCGACGAGCAGCTGACCCGGAGCCGGAAGAGAGAAGAGCGCCGGCTGGGCACGCTTCACTCCGACGACTTCACGGATTTCGTCGACCACTGCGCGTCCTGGAGGGCTCAGGGCCGCGGCGAGTAGTGCGGTCAGAGCGATCGCTACCGCCGCGACGCGTGGCCAGCGCGACGGCCGCGACACCGGTTGCCGCTCGACGAACGCGGTGCGGACGACCGCCCACGCCCGCTCGCGCGCGGCGTGCTCGCCGGGGATCTCTATCCGCTCGAGTTCGTCCTTCACGATAGGTCCTCTGCCAGCGAGTCGAGGCCTCGTCGGAGGCGGGAGTTGACGGTGCCCCGCGCGAGCCCCAGCGCGTCGGCGATCTCGCCCGGCGTGAATTCGAGCAGGTACCGCATCACGACCACCGCGCGATGCTCGGGCGGGAGTCGCGCGAGCGCCGCGAGGACATCGTCGCCCGGCGCCTCGTCCCGCGTAGGCGCGTGCAGTGCGTCCGAGAGCTCGACCTCCGAGCGCAGGCGTCGAGCCCGCGTCCAGTCGATGGCGCGGTTGACGACGATCCGGTGCAGCCACGGCCCGAAGGGACGGCGCCGGTCGAACGTATCGAGCGCCCTGAGGGCCGCGAGGAAGGACTCCTGGGCGATGTCCTCCGCGGCCGCGGAATCGTGGGTGACGAGATAGGCCGCCCGATAGGCGCGCGGCCAGTGGGTGCGGAAGAGGGTCTCGAGATCGGAGACCGATCCTCCCTGCGCGCCGCGAACGCGGGCGCGCTCGTCCCGTGCGGTGCGCATCCCGTGCCCAGACTACGACGGGACCTGGCCAGGAGGTCCATGCCCGAGATACGAAGCGAACCCCGCCGGAGGTCCGCTTGCCTCGCAAGAGACTTCGCAAGCACCGATCGGCGGCTCGCCCGCGGAGTGTCGTCCGAGACTGCCTTGTAACAGACTGTTACAAGGCGTCTTGTGGGACCTTTAGGGCCGGTTCGCGCGTAAGTAGGACGTGGACAGGCGGACCTTTCTTGCCGGAGCGACCGCAGGTGCGCTCTCGCTCGCGCTCGATCCGCACGCGCTCGCAGGACGGCTGGGCGGCGCGGGCGTCGCGTTCGTAACAGCCGACCTGGAGAGCCATGTCGTCTTGATCGACCTCGCCTCGGGAACGATCGTCGGTCGCATTCGCACGGCTCCAGGCCCGCGCAGCATCGAGTCCGTGCACGGGCAGACGGCGCTCGTGGCGCACACCGAGCACGGTCTCGTCTCGCTCCTCGACGCCGTTCCGCGCCGGATCCGAGCCGAGCTGGACGACTTCGACGCGCCGCGCTACACGGCTGTGCATCCACGGCGGCCGCTCGCGTACGTCACCGACTCGGCGAAAGAGGAGATCGTCGTGCTCGACGTGAGCCGGGCGAAGATCGTGTGGCGTACCCGGGTTCCCGGACCGGCCCGGCACATCGGCGTCAGCCCGGACGGGTCGACGCTCTGGACGGCTCTCGGGACGAAGGCCGAGCGCATCGCCGTGCTCGACGCCGGTGATCCGCGACGGCCCAAGCTCGTCCGCACGTTCTCCCCGCCGTTTCTCGCCCACGACGTCGTCTTCGCCCCGGATAGCCGCTCGATCTGGGTGACGTCGGGCTCGGAGCGGCGGATCGCCGTCTATCGCACGGGCTCGACGAGTCCAGTACGCATCCTTCCTGCCGACGCGCCGCCTCAACACGTCGCGTTTGCCAGCGGCAAGGCGTTTGTGGCGAGCGGCGACGACGGCACCCTGCGCCGGCATCGGCTCGACGGAGAGCTCGTCCGCGAGGCCCGCATCCCGCCCGGCTCCTACAACCTCACCTTCGCCTTCGGCCGGCTCGTCTCTCCGTCGCTCGGCCAAGGAACCGTGAGCCTGCTCGACCGGAACGGACGCGTCCGCGCGGTGCGCCGTGTCGCTCGCGCAGCGCACGACGCCTGCATCCTCGTCACGTAAGGAGGTTCGATCATGAAGTCGCTACTCGCCTTTCTCGTCACCGCTCTCTTCCTGGGCTCTGCGATCACAGCGGGCGCTGTGGGTGCCAACGGGTCGCCCTACTCGCCCGGCCTCGATTACGGCTGGAACGGCGTTCGCGCCCCCGGTGGTGATGTTCGCTACGTCACGTTGGGGACGCCGCGGTCGACCATCGTCGCGGCGATTCGCGTTCGCGGAGGCCGTGTCATGCATTCTCGAGCACTCCGTGGATTCTTCGGTGTCCCGATCGTCGCCTACGACGGGTCGACCGGCGGCCTCTCGGGCGATGGGCGCACGCTCGTCGTCGCTTCCTATGGGCCGCCACCCGGAACCACGGGGACGACCCGCTTTGTCGCGCTCAGAGCGAGGACGCTGCGACCGCGACGGCTCGTCGAGCTCCGCGGCTCATGGTCCTTCGACGCGATCTCGCCCGACGGCTCGAGGCTCTACCTCGTTGAGCACATAGCGGCGGGCCCGAGTCCCCGCTACCGCGTCCGGGCCTACGACCTCGCCGCCGGCCGCCTGCTTCCGAACGCGATCATCGACCGGCTCGTGAGCAAGTCGATCATGGGCGGCCAGCCGGTGACGCGGGCGACGACGTCGGACGGCCGTTGGGCGTACACCCTGTACGCGCGAGCGAAGGGGAAGCCCTTCGTGCACGCGCTCGACACCGCTCGACGGCAGGCGTTGTGTATCGACCTTCCGCTGCGGCTTGCCGAGCCCGAGCAGATGCGGCTTCGCCTGAAGCTGCGCGAGGAGTCGCTGACAGTGCGCCTCGGAGGCGAGCCCCTTGCGGCGATCGACACAACCTCATACGTGGTGCGGCGGAGCTAGACCGAGACCGCTGCCGGCAGAGCCTCGGTCGCGTCCGCGATCTCGCGGGCGACCTCGACGATGTCGTGGTTCGCGTTGTAGATCCGGAGCTGGCGGTCCGCAGAGTTGCCGCGGGAGAGGATCTCGAGGACGCCCTCGAGCTCGCGCTCCGAGCCCAGCTCACGCGCGTGGGGCTTGATCTCCGCGACCGTCCTGCGGACGAGGCGCGAGACCGGGACTCGGTTGCGGCGACCGGAGCCGAGGTCCATCACCGGCGCCTCGAGGCCGTAGCGCGCCGCGAGCCACTTGTTCTCGCTTGTCAGGATC
>JBBDMN010000185.1:0-3342 GCA_040878305.1 Gaiellaceae bacterium | reverse complement strand
GGTCTTGCGCCAAGTGCTAAGAGCCCTTGACGATCCTCAGGCGATAGGCCGTGGTTCCGGGACTCGACATCCGCACCTGCACGAAGTACGAGCCTGCCGCCGGAGCGCGATAGGAGAAGTACTCGCGGGCGGCGGGTCGAGCGGACATTCGCGCGCGGAACCGGATGTTGCTGACCGTCTCGATCGAGCGCGTGCGAGGAAGCCAGAGCGCGAGACTCAGGTCGACAGTCGGGTCCGATCCCGTGAGGCCGACGTACACCCGCTGGCCCTTGCGGAGCTTGACCGCGTAGACGTCGTCCTGGTCGTCCCAGAAGTCCACGGTCGCGTTCAGAAGGCGATTGGCGCCGGAGAGGCTGTACGCGCGCGCTCCCGCATCGTCGTTGGCCTCGTACCGGTCGCGCAGAGGGAGAGGCTCCTCGAGGGCGGCGAGGGCGGCGGTGACGTCCAGCCTGCCCCAACCGGAAAGCTCGTCGCGACCAGTCACGCAGGCGGCGCAGCCGGTCGCGGGCTCGAGGTCGACCGCGGTCGACTGGAGGATCGCCGTCACCTGCTCAGGAAGCAGTCGCGGGCGAATGCTGAGGAGCACAGCCGCAGCCGCGCTTACCTGTCCCGCGGCGAAAGAGGTGCCTTGCGCCTGCCGGGACTCGCTCGGCCCACAGCTCGAGTAGCCCTGCTCCGAGCAAACGGGAAAGCGCGCGGTCAGCGGACGCGGATAGATCGAGAAGATCTCCTCGCCGGGGGCGGCGATGTCGTTGTAGATCCGGTCTCGATTCGAGAACTTCGGCACTCCTCCGGTTCCGCCCATCGCGCTCACGCCGAGGACGTGCGGCAGGGCAGCCGGGTAGCTCGCGTACTGCCATGGGCTCGCCGGGGCCTGGTCGCCGTTGCCGACCGCCGCGACCACGACGACTCCGTTCGAGACGGCGTACGCAATGGCATCGGCTTCGAGCCGCGAGAAGCTGTCGCGATCGGGATCGAGGGGGTCGCGGACAGCCCCGAAGCTCATGTTGATCACGCGCGCACCCTGCTCGACCGCCCACCGGATCGCCTTGGCCTCGGCCTCGACTGGAATGGCACGCGAGCCGGTGACGACCTTGGCGACCAGGAGCTCGGCCGACGGGGCGAGCCCGGCGATGCCGATACCGTTGCCGACTCCCGCTGCGATGAGTCCCGCGACGAAGGTCCCGTGCCCGAGCGAGTCGACGCGCGGCGAGCCGCCGACGAAGCTCTTCGCATCGAGAATCCTGCCGACGAGCTCGGGATGGGTTGCGTCCACACCGGAGTCGATCACGGCCACCGGAACCTGCTCGAGTGCCGGGAGCGTGAGCCAGGGCTCGTAGAACCTGCTTCTCGTCAGGTACCACTGCTTGGAGACGAGGGGGTCCGTCGGCGTGAACGAGAGGTGCCGAGAGACGAGCGGCTCGACGTACCGGATGCCGCGAATCCCTCTTAGCGTCACGCCCGCCGGAAGGTCGACGATGAGCGCCGGGATCGGAGCCAGTAGCTCCGGATGCGAGCCTGTCCGTCGTTCGATGGCGGCCGCGACCGTCGACGCGTTCGAGCCCCGCTCGAGGCCGACGGCAACGCGCGCCGCTTCGGCCGCACCCGTCAGCCCGAGCCACACGGCGAGCGTGCCTACCACAACGAAGGCGCGACGCACCCCGGTCATCCGGCGACCTCGACCTCCGGCGCGATTCCCTCGGCGTATCCAGCCGTGGCGTCGACTCGCGCGCGGTAGCTCCCCGGGGTGACGGAGAGCTGAGCGCGGAACGCACCGGCCGAGTCGACAGTCGTCTTGCGGACGCCTACCCAGCCCGTGCCCCACCTGCGCTCGATGGTCACCCTGGCTCCGCGGAGCCGCGGGCGGACGGTCCCCGTCAACTCCGTGGGGTCGACAGGCTGCACGAGCTTTACGCGTGGAGCAACCTGAACGAGCAGCGTCGGAGAAGTCGCCCCTTCAACCTCGATCCGGTAGCGCAGCGTACGCTCGGGCTCGACGACGAGGGAAGCGACGCCGCTCGTCTGCCGCTGGAGGGCGCCCACCTGCGTCCAGCTCGAGCCGTCAGGCGAGGAAGCGAGCATCGGCGAGGGCAGGCCGCGGGCGATTCCCGTCAGCCGGAGCGGCGACCCGAAGACGGCAGTCTCGCGCGGCTGATCCAGGCGGAGGACGCCGATCGTCGCCCAGGTCGAGCGAAGGCCGAGGCTCGTCCGAAGTTGCGTGGCCGACACCGTCGACGATCCGGCCTCGGTCTGAAGCGTGAGCGAGCGGAGGCGCCCCGACGGAGTCACCACCCCGACCGCGTCCAGAACCCGCACGTCCAGGCCGAGCTTCGACTGGAGCGTGCGGGCGCCGAGGAGCACAGGCCCCCAGCGGTGGTGCGGCGACGCGCTATCCCAGGGATCCGGCCGCGAGACGAGATAGGGAACCGCGAAGCCGAACACGTCCTCAGCGCTGGCGGTCTTGCCGCCGGACGTCGAGAAGTAGTAGGTCGTGGCAATCTTGCCCGCATAGAGGACGACCTGGCCCGCGGTCGCTCGCACAGCCTCAGACGTCCTCGGCTTCTCGCCGGCGATGCCCTGGTAGACCTGGCTGCGCACGTCGGAGTAGAGATCGAACGGCTTTCCCTTGACGAGGTTCGCCAGTGCGTACGAGCGAGCGGCGACCGCCTGCGCCTTCAGCGCCTCGGACGGCCATGTATGCGGCATCTCACCGGCGACGACCCCCTGCAGATAGCTCTCCAGCGGCGCGATGTTCACCACACGCAGGAAGCCCGCCAACGCGGCCACCTCGAGCTTTCCGCGATACAACCGGCCGTCAAGCGAGAGCGCCGCCTTCTTCCCGGGTTGAACGACCAGCGGCGAGATCCCGTTCACCGGGCCGTCCGTCGTCGGAAGGGAGAGCTTTGCCCTGAGCACGAGCGGTCCGGCCGGGAGCTTGTGCTTCTCTCCCGCACTATCGACGATCGTGAACGGCGCGGTCGAGGAGATCGTTACCGCACGGCTCCCCTCGGCGAGCAGTACACGCACCGCTTTCGTAGCGGTCGGGCCGAGCTCGGTTCCCGTGTAGTAGTGGGCGAGAATCTCGTCGTACGTGCTGCCCGCGTTAGCCATGCCGTAGGCGCCGTACTGGCTCATACCCACACCATGTCCCCAACCCCGGCCGGATACGACGAAGAGGGCCTCGCCGGGTGTTGAGGCGGGCGGAGCCGGCTGGGCTCCAGCCGTCGCCGCGGCGACTGCGAAAAGGACGATGAGGGCAAGAAAGTGCCGCACGGAAGTGGACCAGGCTAGCGAGAGACAGTTAACCCTTTGTGTTTCGACACCTTCGCGTTGACCTTTAGT
>JBBDMN010000184.1:0-3376 GCA_040878305.1 Gaiellaceae bacterium | reverse complement strand
GGCGCGGCGCTCGCCGGCCCCGGCCTCGCCGGTGCGCTGATCGGAGCCGTCACCGCTCCCTACGCGATCCTGCTCGACGCCGTCAGCTTCCTCGCCTCCGCGGGCCTCGTCCTTCGCATTCGCGGGGCCGAGTCTCTCCCGGAGCCGACGGCGAAACCGAGCATGCGTCGCGAGCTGGTCGAGGGCCTCCGCTACCTCCTCGGCCACCGCTTCTGGCGACCGCTCGCGGTGACAGTCGCCCTGTCGAACTTCTTCAACACGCTCGCCTTCTCGATCTTCCTCGTCTACGCCGTGCGGCAGCTCGATCTGTCGGCAGCGGTCATCGGGCTCGTCCTCGGCATCGGCAACGTCGGGTGGCTACTCGGAGCGGTCGCCGCGAACCGGCTGTCGACACGGATCGGAGTCGGTCTTACGCTGGTCGGCTCTGCGATGGTGTTCGGCCCGGCGCTCCTCCTCGTGCCCGCTGCGCCGCAATCGCAGCCGATTCCGTTCATCGTCGTAGCGTTGATTCTCGCCAGCTTCGCGGGAATCGTGTTCAACGTCACCGGACTGAGCTTTCAGCAGGCGGTTACGCCCGATCGCCTACTCGGCCGCCTGAACGCGACGAGAAGGTTCATCGTGTGGGGCGTGATCCCGCTCGGCTCGCTGACCGGAGGTGCGCTTGCGTCGCAGATTGGCCTTCGCCCGACGCTCTGGGTCGGCGCGATCGGGGGTTCGCTGAGCTTCCTGCCGCTTCTGCTCTCGCCCGTGCGCTCGATCGGGCCGATGGACGAGGCCGTGCTCGAGCACTCGCAGGTGATGGCGGAGGTGCCCGATGCCTGAGCTGCCCGAGGTCGAGGCATGGGTGCGCGAGCTCGACCCGCTCGTCTCCGCACACCCGATCGAGCGGGCCGGCCCCGCCCACGTCGCCACGCTCAAGACCATCGATCCGTCGCTCTCGGCGCTCGCGGGTCGGCGTCTCGCGGGAGCCGAAAGGCGGGCGAAGAACCTCCTCTTCCCGACCGAGGACCGGGAGCTCGTCCTGCGCGTGCATCTCATGAGCGCGGGTCGAATTCGGTACTTGGAGCCGGGCGCGAAAGGGCCGAAGTCGCCGATGTTCCGCCTGCGGTTCTCGAACGGCGGCGAGCTGATCCTCACCGAGGGTGGGAAGAAGAAGCGTGCGGGCGTGTGGCTGACGACGCTGGAGCAGCTCAAGGCCGATCTCGCCCACCTCGGCCCAGACGCGCTCGAGCTCGACGCAGCCGCGCTCGGTGAGATCCTGAACCGCGAGCGCCGCCAGCTCCACCCCCTGCTCCGCGACCAACGTGCGCTCGCCGGAATCGGGCGCGCCCACGCGAACGAGATCCTGCTCCGCGCGCGACTCTCGCCGTTCAAGGCGTCGACGGAGCTCACCGGCGAGGAAGCCGAGCGCCTCGCTGCGGCGATGCACGAGGACCTCGAGCGCGCCCTCGAGCTCCGTTTACGCGGCAAGGCCGATCGCGACGTCTACCTCGTTCACAACCGCCTCGGCGAGCCGTGCCCCCAGTGCGGGACTCCGATCGCCCGCGTCGACTTCGAGGAGCACACGATCTACTACTGCCCGCAGTGCCAGACGGGTGGGCGGATGCTCAAGGACCGGCGGCTTTCGCGCCTGCTGAAATAGGCCGGGCGCCGACTCGGACGAACGCGCGCCACGCGGCCGTGCCCGTCAGCGGCCCATAGTTGCGCTGGTACGGTGACCCGCGTGACCGACGTCGCCAGGCTGGACGAAGACCTCCAGGCATCGCCGCCCGAGATCGCGCTCGCGCTCTCGCGGGCAGGTGTCACGGGAGTCCAGAAAGCGGTGCGAATCCGCCGCGGCGACGCCGAGACCGTCATGGCCGCGGTGATCGACTGCACGGTCGATCTCGCAAACGACCAGAAGGGCGTCCACATGTCGCGCTTCCCCGAGCTCTTCGAGGAGGCGATCGAGCTCGTGGTCCACCGCGAAGCACTTCTCGTCGAGGTTCTGGCGGAACACATCGCGCGGCGCGTTGTCGAACGGCAGCAGGCGCTCCGGGCTGAGGTCTGGATCCGAGCGCAGTGGCCGATTAACCGACGGACGCCGGTGACCGATTTGAAGACGCAGGAGATGGTGACCCTCTGCGGCATCGCCGCCGCGTCGGAGAACGGGACGCGGCGGGCAGTCGGCGTCGAGGCGTCTGGGATCAACGCCTGCCCCTGCGCGCAAGGGCTCGTCCGCAACCGCGCGAGCGAACGACTCCTCGAGGCAGGGTTTGAGCCAAGCGACATCGAGAAGATCCTCGAGCTCGTCCCAATCGCGACCCACAATCAGCGCGGCCGCGGGACGCTCTTCGTCGGCACCGAGCACGACCTCGACGCCGAGGTGATCGTAGACATCGTCGAGCGCTCCATGAGCGCGCCGATCTACGACCTCCTCAAGCGACCGGACGAGCTCTTCGTCGTCGAGCACGCCCACCTCCAGCCTCGTTTTGTCGAGGACTCCGTGCGCCATGCGCTCCGCGACGCGCTCTACACGCTTCCGTGGCTCGACGAGGGAGATTTCCTGCTCTCGAAGCAGGTCAACTTCGAGACGATCCACACGCACGACGTCGTCGCCGAGCGGTTCGGGACGGTCGGGGAGCTGCGCACCGAGTTGGGCACGGGTGAGGCGACCTCGCACCAGACGACGCTTGCCGGCTGGCTGGCCAGTTAGGTCGGGGAAAGGATGGGGGCGGTCGAGACCCGGCGTTATGCGGTAGATGCTCGTTCCACGGCGACCTTCGGGCGAGTGCACTGGAGCTGTCGCGGACAGCATTTCGTCGCAGATGGGCCGGTTCACAACGGCTGCCCGGGCGAGGCGGTGACTCCAGCCGAGCTGTTCCTCGCCGGCATCGCGTCGTGTGGCATCGAGCTCCTGCAGGTGATCGCCCGGGGCGAGGAGGTGCCACTCGAGTCGGCGGAAGTCGAGATCTCCGGGGAGATCGACCCGGCGAATCCTGTCAGGGAGGATCTCAGCGTCTTCAACTCAGTCCGGCTTCGCTTCCACCTCGAGGGTGTGACCGAGGACGAGGCGGCGCGTCTCGTCGAGCGTTTCAAGCGCCGATGACCGCTCTACGGCAGCGTCGCAGTTGCGACGCCCGACGTTCGAGTGGACGTGGAGGTCTCGAGGTAGCGAGCCGACCGCTCGCGAGATTGCCCGCTATGCGCGGCGGGCGGCTGGCTCTC
Organism: Gaiellaceae bacterium; assembly: GCA_040878305.1. Lineage (GTDB taxonomy): Bacteria > Actinomycetota > Thermoleophilia > Gaiellales > Gaiellaceae > GMQP-bins7. Next base: position 169 of record JBBDMN010000184.1, on the reverse strand, counting down.
GAGCTGAGCTCGTCCTAGCCCTGCGAGCCGTCGCCCGACGATCGCGCCGAGAGTCCTTCGAGAAGCCGCGTGAACTCGAGCGGGAAGAGGAACTTCGAGGACGGGCTCGCGCCAAGGGCCTTCAGGGTATCGAGGTACTGGAGCGTCATCGTCTTCTCGTCGACCGCCT
>JBBDMN010000183.1:11914-18715 GCA_040878305.1 Gaiellaceae bacterium | reverse complement strand
TCTAGCTAGCTTCCGCCGTTCTTTTCACGTTCGCGCAGGAAACGGGTGATCTCGGCAGCGAGAGCATCTCCCGAGGGGAGCGAGCCGGACTCCTCGAGCCAGTCGAGCGAATCTGCGCGCTGCTCGAGCTCCTCGACGTAGGCCGCAGTCTCCGCGTCGCTGGCAACGGCCTCCGAGACCTGCTCGACGTAGGTCGTCTCCGCCTCCGCGAGCTCACCGACGTCGATCCCGACGCCGAGCAACCCCGACAGCCGATCGCACAGCGCCCTCGCCGCGCGGGGACTCGGTGCGAGGGAGACGTAGTGAGGAACTGCGGCCCACAGGCTCACCGACGGGATCCCGGCCCGCCGGCAAGCGTCGAGGAGGACGCCGACGATGCCTGTCGGCCCCTCGTAGCGCGAAAGCTGCAGGCCGAGCTCGCCGACGAGCTTCGGATCGGTCGCGGCGCCGGTGACGGGTGCCGGCCGCGTATGCGGCACGTCCGCCAGGAGCGCCCCGAGTGTGACGACGAGCTCGATCCCGAGATCGCCGGCGAGATCCGCGACGAGCTCGCTGAACGTCCGCCAGCGGTAGTTCGGCTCCACGCCGACCAGAATCACTGCATCGCGGTTCGTGCCCGGAATGCGCGCACGAAAGAAGACGTTCTCCGGCCACTCGATCTTCCGGGTGCTGCCCTCATCGAGCGAGACGTGCGGGCGCGTCGCCTGGAAGTCGACGAAAAGCTCGGGGTCGATCTCAGCGAACTTGTCGGCGCCCCAAAGTCTGGCGAGGTAGCCCGCGGCAAGGGTCGCCGCCTGCCCGCCATCGTTCCAGCCGCGGAAAGCGCCGATCAGCACAGGCCGTTCGAGCGTCGGTCGCTCGTAGATCCGCAGTTCCTTTCCCACGGGCGGAGCTTACTGGCGGGCCTCCGTCGCAAGTGCAGCCGGTGGGCGCCAAAATGCATACGCCAGCGCCGCGCTGAGCGCCCAGATCGCCACCGCCAGGAAGACGTGAACGAGCACGAGTCCCCACGGCAGCGCGCTTCTGTACTGCACCTCGCCGACGACCGCCTGCGCGACGAGGACGGCGAGCAAGGCTCCCCACAGCCGGAGTAACCCGGGATAGCGGTCTCGCATGCGCCAGAGATACCAGCCGATGAACAGCACCCCGATCCCGAAGGCTGCAGCGACCCGCACGTGGACGTACACCGTGTCCGCGATCTCGAGTCCGAGCCGCTTCACGTCCTCATCGGCGCCGGGGTGCGGCCCCGACGCCGTCGCCACCGCGCCGGTGACGACGAGCGCCGCACACGCCGGCATGCCTGCCCACGTCACGAACCCCCGCAACCAGCGAGGACCGGCCGGGCGCGCCAGCCCGGTGACGAGACTCCAGGCCTCGACGGCCACGACGACCGCAAGCGCCACAACCACGAGTGCCAGGAGGAAGTGCGTCATCACCGCGAGCGGGTGCAGATCGACGGCGATCGTGATCGCGCCCATCGGGATCTGCGCAACCGCCACGAGGAACGCTCCGAGCGCCGCGTACCGTGCACCTGCGGGGAGCCTCTCTACTCGACGCGCGCCCAGCCAGGTGACGAGCGTCAGCACGAGACCGACCACGGCGACCAGGCGGTTGCCGAACTCGACGAACGCGTGGAAGCCCTGCTCCGGATACGGCTTGTCCCCGCAGCGCGGCCAGTTCTCGCATCCGAGGCCCGAACCCGTGAGCCGTACGAAGGCGCCCGAAGTGACGACCAAGAAGAGCGCTGCGCACGATCCGAGCGCCAGCTGCAGGAAGCGGATCGGTGACACGGTCCGGACTCGTGCGATCGCGACGTGCATCAGCGGAGAACGACCCCGGAACCGTCCTCGACGGTACCGATGCGTGCAGCGAGTAGCCCCTCGTCCGCGAACGTCGCCTCGAGGACGGCTGCTCGCTCGGCAGGGATCGACACGAGAAGCCCTCCCGCGGTCTGCGGGTCGTAGGCAAGCGCTTCGTGCGTCTCGTCCGCGTCACTCTCGACATGACGAGCCGCGTACTCGCGGTTTCTCCTGTCTCCGCCCGTCAGCACACCACTCTCGGCCAGCTCGAGCGCGCTAGGAAGGGCCGGCAGCGACTGCGCCTCGATCATCGCGCGGACGCCGCTTCGCGACGCAAGCTCGTAGGCGTGGCCGAGAAGCCCGAAGCCGGTGACGTCTGTGACCGCGTTCGGCGAGAACGGGCGGAGCACGTCAGCGGCTGCCAGGTTCAGCTCCACCATCGAGGCGACGGCCGCATCGAGCGCTCCCACCGGCGCGCGACCGTCGCGCTGCGCCTGGAGGACGATTCCGGTGCCCAGCGGCTTCGTGAGGAAGAGAACGTCGCCCGGCTTGGCTCCTGCTTTCGGCCAGAGAGCTTTCGGGTGCACCGTGCCGACGACGGCGAGCCCATACTTCGGCTCGTCGTCCCGGATGGTGTGACCTCCGGCGAGGATCGCGCCGGCTGCGCGGACGCGCTCGTCCGCGCCGGCGAGCACCTCGCCTAGCACCTCAGTCGGCAGCTCTTCAGGAAAAGCCGCGATCGAGAGGGCGAGTAGCGGGACACCCCCCATCGCGAAGACGTCGTTCAGCGCATTCGTCGCGGCGATCGCCCCGAACACCCGCGGGTCGTCCACGAGCGGCGGGAAGAAGTCGACCGTGAAGACGAGGGCACGCTCGTCATCGAGCCGGTAGACGGCGGCGTCGTCAGCGGGATTCAGGCCGACGAGCAGATCCTCAGCCTCCGCTGGGACGAGACCGGCCAGGAGCGTCTCCAGGCGCCCTGCCGCGTACTTGGCTGCGCAGCCACCCGCCCGAGCGAGCGACGTCAGCGGAACCGTCTCCACGGAGTGAAATCTAGATGCTTGGTCGGGAATTCACGGCGGGACGGATGACCTCCACGACACGGCCGCCGGATCGCCACACTCCTTCGTCGCACAGGCTCTCCAGCCTTCACGACGAGTGAGTGCGTCGCCCGGCTTGGTCGTGACCGCCACCGGCTGCGCGTCAATTCCCGATCAAGCATCTAGGCGGAAGGAGAGGGCCGGCAGAGGTGGAACACATGCGGCGGAGAGACCCGTCACCTTCTCCTCTCCCCCAATGCGGCCGCCGCCCCCTCGGCGGCCGCTCCTTTGGTGGGGGGAAAAGATGTTTACGGCCGCTTCGCGGCCGGGTCGCGGCTCTCGCATGACGCCGATGTCCGCGGTCTTCCTGAGATACTCGCAAGCGTGAAGTCGGCGCTCGTCACTGGAGGCTCCGCAGGCATCGGGCTCGCGCTTGCGCGAATGCTTCGGGACGAAGGCCACGAGCTCACGCTCGTCGCGCGCAGGCCGGAGCCGCTCGAGGAAGCGGCGCGGGAGCTCGGCGCTGTCGCCGACCCGGCGAACCTCGCTGACGTCGCCGAGTGCAACCGAGTCGTGGCCGCGCATGCCGAGCGATTCGGAGGTATGGACGTCCTCGTCAACTCTGCTGGCCTGGGTATCGGGGGCTCGTTCGCGTCGCAGGAGACGAAGGCGATCGAGCTTCAGCTCGATGTCAATCTGCGCGCCACCATGATCGTCACGCGCGAGTCCCTTCCGCTCTTGCGCGCCACCCGCGGCCAGATCGTCACTCTCGCGTCAATCGCAGGGACGATCCCGACCCCGGGTCTCAACGTCTATGGCGCGACAAAAGCGGCGCTCATCGCGTTCACGAACTCGCTCAACCGGGAGGAGGCCGACCATGGAATCCGGGCGACCGCGATCTGCCCGGCCTTCGTCGCGACCCGGATGACCGACTGGACCGGCCTCCCGGCCGAGGAGATGATCCAAGTCGAGGATGTCGTCGAGCTCGTGCGCACAATCCTCCGTCTGACCCCGCGGGCGCGCGTTCCGCAGGTAGTGATCGAGCGCGTCGGCGACGCCGTCTGACGCCGCAGGCCGGGGGGCGCAGAGGTCTTGATCCTTTGGAGTCTGACCCTGTTAGCGCTTGATCGCGAGAGCCGCACGCACGGACTGCTCGAGCTCGCTCACCGACACGGCACCCTCGAAGCGCTCGACGATCTTTCCGTCGCTACCGACGAGGAACGTCCAGGGCTCCGTCCGCAGGTGCCATTCCTGCACCCAGCGGTTGAATCCCTTCGCAGGGTCGAGGTTTTCGTAGACCTCGACGTGGATGAAGCGAACGTTCTCGCCCTCGAACCGCCGCGCCACTTCCTCGACGACGTCAACCGCCGGACCACACGTCCGGCTCGAGCAGAACTTCGGCGTCGAGAAGGTCACGACGAACGGAATCCCGGCGCGGAGAGACTCGGCGACGGAGTAGCGGAGCAGCGCCTCGTCCGGCGGCGTCTGCGTCGTGATCCTCGACGCGTCGCCGACCGCGGTAGCAAGCGTGGGCGTCTCGGAGGCAGGCGCAGGATCGCCGAGGCTCGGCTCCGGGTCGTTCGCGGAGACAACGACGTTGCCGAGCGCCTGAACCTTCTTACCGCCTTCGGGCTCGGCGAGGAGCCAGTAGGTGCCGGGCTCGCGAAGGCGGAGACGAGCCACATAGATGTGGGTCGAATCGGCCTCCGCGCCACCCGGCACGCCGATTCGCTCGAGCTTTGCCGAGGATTCGAGGAAGGGTTTCTCCTCGAGAGCTGTCGCCACCCAGATACGGGCGGTCGGAAGCAGTACGACCCGTCCCTCGCTGTCGACCAGCAGGAACGAGACGCGAACCTCGCCGGGCTCGTGGTTGGCCGTGCCCGCGACTACGGCGACGTCATCCCCAGGGGCACGCCAGAGCTCTTCGAGCGTCTTGCCGCCTCCGGGAACCGCGTCCTGAGTCTCGGAGTCGCCTCCCGAGCCGCCGCAACCAACCAGGAGCAGGCACCCCACCGCGATTAGTGCTACCGCAGGGCGCATCCCGCGCCAGTGTAGTTACGCCAGTAGTTACGCCGACTGGTAACGCCGCCGAGCCGCAGACCTGCGAGCGTCGGGTTAGTAGTGGCCGTCTGGCCAGGAGTTGGGGGAGAAGTTCCCCAACCATGCCGCCAGCAGAGCCAGGTTGACCAGCAACGGCATCAGCTTTGACTTCATGGCGACCTCCTCTCTCTAGAAGCGGATTTCCTGGAGCGCCTCAGCGGCGTTCCGGTACAGGCGTGCGGACTCGCGGTCATCGCCGCGACGCGCCGCAAGGTCTCCCAGTGCAACCCACGCCTCTGTCCGGTGGCTGATCGACGCCAGCTGCTCTGCAGCCGCGTCAGCCGCCCGGAAACAGTCTCCCGCCTCGTCGAGCCGCCCGCGCTCCATCAACGCTCGCCCCAGTACGAGCTGCGACGGGCATACCTCGTGAAGGTAGTCATCCCGACCTTCGAGCAGAGCGAGTCCCTTACGAGCAAGCTCGTCCGCCTCGTCGTACTCGCCACGGTTCAGATGCACCCTGGCCAACCCCTGGAGCGCCTGCGCGGCGTCAGGGGGTGAATCGCTCTCGAGCGCCCTCGAGAAGGACGCCTTCAAGTGCTCGACAGCCTGCTCCTCGTCTCCCAGGAGAAGCGTGAGACCGCCGAGAGCGAGTAGGAGCCGGCCGACGTTTCGCTCGTCGTTCAGCTCCTGGTAGAGATCCTTCGCCCGTTGCGCGTAGCTCCGCGACAGGACCCAGTGGCCCTGACGCTGCGCGATCAGCGATGCCTGGAAGTACGTATTCGCAATCGCACGCCGGTCACCGAGGTCCTGGGCGAGCTCGAGCGCGCGCTCGACGTCCTCGTGCGCGGCGACGTAGTCCCGCTGGAGGCGATGGCAGCGCGAGCGCCAGCCGAGGATGTCCGCGCGAAGCAGATCGCACGGGAGTCCCGAGCGCTCCGCGAGAGCCAATGCCTCGCTGAACAGCGCCACTGCGGTCCCGATGCTCGAAAGCTTGTAGCGGCAGACGGCTAGCCGAAAGAGGACGTCTGCACGCTCGACGTCGGAGAACTGCGCTCCTTCAGCGAGGTCGCGAGCTCGCTGGAGGCGCTCGATCGCAGGATTGACCTCGCCGTGCTGCTGGAGGCTCCAAGCCTCTCCCATGAGCATCCTGAAGTCGAGAGCGGGAGCCGATGTACCGTCGACCAGGGGCTCGACCTCGCGGAAGGCCTCGATCGCCTCCGCATACAGATGTGCCTCGGACAGGGCCTCTGCCCTGGCCAGCATCGTCTCGACCTTGGTGCGCTCCTCCGTCGAGACCCCGTCGGAGAGGAAAGCGGGGTCGACACCGAGCCTCGCGGCGAGCCATGCGATCGTGGTGTCGGTCGGGCGCGTCTTGCCACGCTCGATCTGGCTGATGTACTCCTTCGAGAACCGTCCCTCCGCGAGCTCGTTTTGCGTCAGCCCCGCGGCCATACGTAGCGAACGCACACGCCCACCGAGGCGCGCACCCCCGTGAAGGGAGCCGGCGCCGGGCGCGGAGGTCGTGGCGGTCTCGCTCATGCCCATCGGAGTGAACCCGGATCCAGGCCGGGACGCGCTCCCCCGGGAGGGGGATGTGTCCTGGCTGGACGGGGTCAAGTAAGACTAACCGAAATCACTTGACCAAGCTACTTGACTTTTTTGGACATGGCTCATATAGTCAGGCCCACACCGCAACCGAACCGGACGCCAGGTCGGATGCGCGGGCACCACCGCCGGATCCGCCGGCGAGTACGGAACGAGCGTGGCTGGGCCGCAGAGCCACGATTCTCCGGCTCGCCGACCCGGGAAGGGGTCGCCTCGAACGGAGAACGCCCCCGGAGCCGCAGCCGGGGGCGTTTTCGTTTCGTGGGGGGGGGGGGGGGGGGGGGGGGGGGGGGGGGGGGGCGGGGGGGGGGGGGGGG
>JBBDMN010000183.1:0-11904 GCA_040878305.1 Gaiellaceae bacterium | reverse complement strand
CCCCCCACGTGCCCCCCTTCCCTCGTGCCGTGGCACGGCTTGTGCCGTGCTTGGCCTACGGGCGAGTAAATCGCCCTACGGCCCTGGAACGATCAGTGCACCGCACGGCCTCTTGAAGAGCACAGCTGGTGGTCGGTCTCTTGAAGATCACAGCTGGTCGCGCGCGTCGTAGGGGCGAGACTTGCCTCGCCCTCGGAACTCAACGTGCGCCCGATAACCACCGCAAACGTTCGGCTTTGATCGCGTCGAAGTCTTGGCTTCCCAGCGGGCCGCCCAGGCGATCGGCAACCGATACCAGGAGGCTGCCTGCGATGAAGATCCACGCCTCCGCGTCCACGTTTCGCTCCGGATGGATTCCCCCCTCGCCCTGCACCTGGCGGAGGACGTCGGCAAAGAAGTCATGTACCTCGCGCATGTGCCCGCGCACGTGACTACGGATCTCCGGGTCCTCACCCGCTTCGGTGATTGCCTGCATCCAGAGGCTCGGAAGCAGCACCTTCACCTCGCGCATCGTCGCGGGGCCGATGCAACGCCAGCCCTCCTCCGGCCCGAGCTCCTCGACGCTCTCCTCGATCCGCTCCCGGATCCGGTGCCATGCTTCGTCGAGGCACGCGAAATAGAGCTCGCGCTTGGAAGCGAAGTGCCGGTAGAGAATCGGCTCCGACACGCCGGCCTCCCGTGCGATCTGCGCGGTGGTGGCCCCCGCGTAGCTTCCTTCGGAGAAGGCCCGAAGCCCCGCGTCGACGAGCGCGCGCCGACGCTCGGCTGCGGGAAGCCGGGTGCCGGCAGGCACGGTCATGCAGCCAGCTCCGCCGCGCTGCGCTCTGGGCGCCCTGCTCCCTCGTGCGGGCGAACCAGGGAGAACGCGACAACCGCGCCGACCGCAGCGATCGCAGCCGCGACGAGAAGCGCGCTCTGAAAGCCGTTCAGGAATGCCTCGGGCGTGCTCTGCCCCCCGGCCTCGTGCGCCACGATCGCACCCATTATCGCAATGCCGAGCGAGCCACCGAACTGGCGAGAGGCGCTCAGCACGGCCGAGCCAACCCCAGCCTTGTCCACGGGAACGCTGCGCGTCGCGGCAGCGGCGCTCGGCGTCATCGTCAGGGACATCCCGATCCCGCCCACGAGGAAAGCCGGGAGCAGCGACCAGAAGGTCGTGTCCTGATCGATCCGCGAGAAGTACAGGAGCTGTGCGGCGATCAAGATCATTCCCGCAGTCATCAGGCCGCGTGAGCCGATCCGGTCGCTCGTCCTCCCGGCTATAGGCGCGACGAGGATGATCAGGATCGTCATCGGCAGGAACGCGGCGCCGGTCTGGATTGCCGAGTAGCCGAGGACGTTCTGCATGTACAGCGAGAGGAAGAAGAAGATGCCGAACATCGCGAGCGCGACCAGCAGCATCACCAGATTCGCCCCCGCGTATGTGCGATTGCGGAAGAGCTCGAGCGGGAGCATCGGCGAGCGCTGGTGCCGTTCCAGCAGGTAGAACGCGACCAGCGCTGCAGCGGCGAGCACGAAGGCTCCGACGATGCGCGTCGAGGTCCAGCCGTAGGTGTTCGCCTCGATCAGCGCGTACGTGAGGGCGAAGAGGCCGACAGCGGACGTAGCGAGGCCGGGTAGGTCGAGGCGCACATGTGTCTCGTCGCGGGACTCGTCGATGAAGAGAAAGCTCGCAGCGACAGCGAGAACCCCGATCGGGACGTTGACGAAGAAGATCCAGTTCCAGTTCAGGTGCTCGGTGATGAGGCCGCCGACAAGCGGGCCGATGGCGAGAGCGAGCGCGGAGACGCCGGCCCAGATGCCGATCGCCGTGCCGCGCTGGCGAGCAGGAAACGCGGCGGCGATGATCGAGAGGGTCGCGGGGTTCATCAGCGCGGCGCCGGCCCCCTGGAGGACGCGGGCCGCGATCAGCGCGTCACCCGAGCCGGCCAGACCGCACCAGAGGGACGCAATCGTGAAAACGGCAATGCCGACGACGAAGATCAGCCTGCGGCCGTACGCATCCGCGACTTTTCCTCCGATGAGCATCAACGCCGCAAACGTCAGCGCGTAGCCGGTGACAATCCACTGGAGCTCCGAGAGGTCGGTGTCCAAATCGCGCTGAATCGATGGCAGCGCGACGTTCACCACCGTGTTGTCGAGCATGATCATGAAGAGGCCGAGCGAGACGGCCCCCAACGTGAACCATTTGCGCGTCTCCTCTGCGAAGATGCGAGCCCTCATCCGAGTCCTTCCTGGTAGTTAGTGACCACTAAGCTAGCAGACACTAACCATTACGCTCGACGTGGCTTCTCGTGGGTCCCGTCCCCCGAGCAGCTCGAGGCGGCCAATGTCACGCGACTCGCGCGTCGTCTCGACTGCGCCGACTACCACGCGTTGCATCGCGTCTCGATCGAAGAGCCCGACCGTTTCTGGCGTGCCGTACGCGAGGACCTCGACATCCCCTTCTCGCGCGACTGGGACGCGGCTCTCGACAACTCCCGCGGGATCGAGTGGACGACCTGGTTCTCCGGCGCCCGGCTTAACGTCGCTAATGCTTGCGTCCACCGCTGGGCGGCCGAACAGCCTGCCGAGGAAGCAGCGCTCTGGCAGGCGGAGGACGGGTCGCGCTCCGCGCTGACCTGGAGCGAGCTCTCGCTGGAGGTGACACGACTGGCAGAGGCGCTCGTCGAGCTGGGGATCCGCGAGGGAGACGCAGTCGGCATGTATCTGCCGATGTCACCGCAGGCAGCGATCGTCTCCCACGCGTGCGCGCATGTCGGCGCAATCCAGGTCCCCATCTTCTCCGGCTTTGCGGCGCCGGCGGTCGCGGCACGGCTCGCGGATGCCGAGGCGAAGGTGCTCGTCACGGCGGACGGCACGCTCCGCCGAGGATCGACGGTCCCGATGAAGGAGATCGTCGACGAGGCGCTGCGCGAAGCGCCGTCGGTGGAGCACGTCGTCGTGTGGCGCCGGCTCGGCATCGACATCCCGATGACATCTGGGCGAGACCACGACTGGGCCGAGCTGGTGGACGACAAGCCGGGCGAGCTGCCTCCGCTCGAGGTGGAGAGCGAGGCGCCTTACCTGCTCGCATACACCTCCGGGACGACGGGGCGACCCAAAGGCGCACTGCACGTCCAGGGCAGCTTCCTCCTCTCAATCGTTCGAGAGACCGCCTACCAGGCCGATATGCGAGTGGGGGATCGCGTGTTGTTCGCCACCGACATGGGGTGGATCATGGGTCCATGGACCGTCGTCGGATCCGGCGCGCTCGGAGCGACGATCGTCTTCATGGAAGGCGCGCCCGACTGGCCCGCCGACCGCATCTGGCGCCTCGTCGAATCCGAGCGGGTGACAATGCTCGGGGTCTCGCCCACTCTCGTGCGTGCCCTGATCCCGAAGGGAGAGCCGACTGCTGACCTCTCCTCGCTCCGCGCGGTGACGACGACCGGCGAGCCCTGGAACCGTGGCCCCTACGACTGGTTGAACGAGCACGTGTGCGACGGAGGGCAGATCCCGATCGTGAACATCTCGGGAGGCACCGAGGTAGGCGCCTGCTTTCTCTCGGTGACCCCAATGGCGCCGACCAAGCCCTGCTCCCTCGGCTTTCCCGCGCTCGGCATGGACATGGATGTCTTCGACGAGAAGGGCCACTGGCTTCGAGGAGAGGTCGGCGAGCTCGTCTGCAAGCGCGCGTGGCCAGGGGTGACGCGGGGCCTCTGGCGCGATCCGGAGCGATACCTCGAGTCCTACTGGCGGCGCTTTCCCGGGGTCTGGACCCATGGGGACTGGGCCTCGATCGACGAGGACGGCTACTGGTTCCTCCATGGCCGCTCCGACGACACCCTCAATATCGCGGGCAAGCGGATCGGCCCCGCCGAGCTCGAGTCTGCTGCGGTGAATCATCCGGCGGTCATGGAGGCCGCGGCAATCGGCGTTCCGCACGAGGTCAAGGGCGAGGTGGCCTGGCTCTTCTGTGTGCTCCGCCCGGACGAGGGCGCGACCGCTGACGACATCGCGCTGGCCGTGACCGACGAGCTCGGAAAGGCCTTCAAGCCGGAGAGAGTCATCTTCGTGCCGGCGCTCCCGAGGACGCGGAGCGCGAAGATCGTCCGCCGTGCCGTGCGGGCGATGGCGCTCGGGCAGGATCCTGGCGATCTCTCGATGCTCGAGAACCCCGAAGCGCTGGAGGAGATCGCGCGTGCCGTCTGACCGGCTCGAAGGCGTCGCGCTCATCACGGGCGGCGGACGAGGGATCGGAGCCTCGATAGCCCGCGAGCTCGCGGACGCCGGGATGCGTGTTGCGGTGACCGCGCGAACGGCGGATCAGGTGGAGCAGGTGGCGGCGGAGATCGGCGGGCTCGGGCTGGTCGGCGACGTCGCCCAGCGAGAGGACGTCGACGGATGGGTCGACCGGATCGAGGCCGAGCTGGGCCCGATCGCCCTTCTCGTCGCGAACGCGGGCATCGGAGTGCATGAAGAGCGGGCGTGGGAGCTCGAGCCGGAGGAGTGGTGGCGGGTGCTCGAAGTGAACGTGTTGGGCCCGTACCTCTGCTGTCGAAGCGTGATCCCCCGCATGCTCGAGCGAGGAGGCGGACGAATCGTGCTCACTGGCTCCGGCGCCGCGTACCTACCTGGATCGTCGAACAGCGCGTACGGAGCGAGCAAGGCAGCACTCTGGCGCTTCGGCGAGACGCTCGCCGGCCAGCTTCGCGAAAGCGGGATCTACGTTTTTGTCTTTAGTCCTGGACTCGTGCGGACGGAGATGACGGATCGCTTCGGCGACGACATGCCGTGGACGCCGCCCGAGCTCGCGCCGCGCCTCGTTCGCGTCCTCGCATCCGGGCGCGCAGACGCGCTCGCGGGTCGCTACCTGCACGCCGAGCACGACGACGTCGAGGATCTGATCGAGCGAGCGGACGAGATCGTCGAGAAGGACCTGAACGCCATCCGCCTTCAGCGCTGAGACGCGTTAACCCGGCGCGAACCGAGGCGTCTCTACGATGCCGCAGTGCCGTACTTCATCTGCCCGAACTGCCGGCGCCGGTCCGTCGATCTCGACGGCTACGACGGGTTCTCTGCGCAGGCCGCCCAGTGCCGGAGCTGCAGCTTTGGCTTCCTATTCCAGCTCCTCGAGGACTACTACCCCGCGCCCGAGACCGGCTTCGTCGTGTGCGATCGCGAGGCGCGGGTACTCGCGGCCGGACGGGGGATCTTCGAGCTGACCGGATATCGGGACGCCGACCTCATCGGACGCGATGTCGTGGAGGCGCTCGCGATCTCGGACACCGCGCCGATCGAGCTCGTGCGCGAATGGGGCGTGAGGAGGATGGGTCAGTCCCTCGAGATCCGCACGAGCGCCGGCCTGGAGAAACGGATCACGGCCGACCTCTTCCCCGCCTACGACGACGACGGCGGAATGCTGCTCGCGCTGACGCCGCGGTAGGAACGAGCGAGACCTCGCATGAGGGCGGCCAAGTAACAGACTGTTACTTGGCGTCGGGTCGCGGCACGATCCAAGTCTGGCGGGCGTGCGCGAGCAGCTCCCCACCCTCGGCGAAGAGCGCAGTACCGGCGAAGAGCTTCCGGCCCTCCTCGCCGAGCGGCCAGGAGACGACAATGCACCGCGCGCCCACGTCGGGAAGGCGAACTACTCGGGCAGCCATGCGGCCGAGAACGGTCTCGCCTCTCCCCTCCGCGCCGACCGCGTACGCGCCCGGACAGTCGATTGCCGCCCAGACGATCTCGGGCGCCGATTCGCGCACCGTCCAAGGCGCCGCGTGGATCGGCTCCCGACCGATGACCGGACCCGCGTAGATTCCGAGACCGTCATCGCCCTCGCGAATCCCGCAGACAAAGCACTCGCGAAAAACCTCGCTGCCGACTCGAACGTGGCGAGCTACCGCCTCCTCGGCCTCGACAAGGGAGACCGAGGCAGGCGGGTCTGCGTCGACGGATGCCGGGCGCGCTTCGGCCACGATCGCTTCTCCGTCGAGAAGGACCGCCGCGTCTCCGTCCCGCCGGACGTCCAGCGCCCGGCCGAGGGGCGGGGGAAGGCGAAGGGTGACCTCGACCTCCTCGGCGTCGACGAAGGTCGCGAGGCGTCCGCACGCATACCCACCGTTCGCCGAGGTGAGCGGGCCACGAAAGCGATGTGGGAAGCTGATCTGCATGCGACCGAGACTCTAGAGTTAGACTCGGTTTGTGACTGTGAGGCGAAAACCGTGAGAGTCGCCCTTGCGCAGCTGAACGCGGTCGTCGGCGACCTCGAGGGCAACCGCGAGAAGATCCTCTCCTTCCTCTCGGAAGCACGCTCCGTGGGCGCCGACCTCGTCATCTTCCCGGAGCTCGCGATCACCGGGTACCCGCCGGAAGACCTGCTCCTCCGGCCCGGCTTCGTGCGCGCGGCGCACGAATCAGTCGAGGAGGTGGCCCGCGCCGCGACCGACGTCGTGGCGTTCATTGGAACACCGTGGTTCGATCGCGATCTCTGGAACGCGTGCGCAGTGTGCGCTGAGGGACGCGTGCAGGCGGTCTATCGCAAGCACTTCCTTCCGAACTACGGCGTCTTCGACGAGCATCGCTACTTTGCCGAGGGCCGCGATCTCGTGCTCGTGCGGCTGGGGGAGGCGTACGTCGGGCCGACGATCTGCGAAGACCTGTGGCAGCCGGGGCCGCCCGCGACCGATCTCGCGCTCGCCGGCGCGCAGCTCCTCGTCAACCTGTCGGCGTCGCCGTACCACGTGGGCAAGGCGGAGGAACGCGAGGAGATGCTCGTCACGCGCGCACGCGACACGAGCTCGTTCCTCGCGTTCTGCAATCTCGTCGGCGGGCAGGACGAGCTCGTCTTCGACGGTCACTCGATCGTGCTTAACGACGCAGGAGACGTGGTCGCGCGCTCGCCCGGCTTTGATGAGCATCTGCTCGTCGTCGACATCGAGCCGGACCTGGCAATCGGGCGCCGGCTCCGCGACGTCCGCCGACGGGAGCTCGACCGCTCGCGGGAGACGACTCCGCCGGTCAACTTCGTCGAGCTCGAGGCGCCGGCGACGCCCGAAGCCCGCGTGCAGGGCGCACTCGTCCCGTTCGAGCCCGAGTCGGAGCAAATGAGGCTGGCGCTCACGATGGGGCTTCGCGACTACGTCGAGAAGAACGGGTTCGCCGATGTGGTGGTCGGTGTCTCCGGCGGGATCGACTCCGCGGTGACGGCCGCGCTCTGCGTCGACGCGCTCGGTCCCGAGCGAGTCCGCTGCGTCTCGATGCCGTCGTCGTTCTCCTCCGACGACACGCAGACCGATGCCAGGCGACTGGCCGAAAGCCTCGAGTGCGACTTCCGGGAGATCCCGATCGAGCGCGTCGTGGAGGCGTTTCACGAAGCTCTCCACGACGCGACGGACGGTGGCCTCGAGGGGCTCGCCGCCGAGAACCTCCAGGCTCGCGTCCGCGGCGTGCTTCTCATGGGACTTTCGAACACGTACGGCTGGCTCGTGGTCTCGACCGGGAACAAGTCGGAGCTCGCCGTCGGTTACTCGACGCTCTACGGTGACATGGTCGGAGGTTTCGCGTTACTTAAGGACGTGTTCAAGACAGACGTGTTCCGCCTCGCCAGGCATTTGAACGAGCGCGCCAGCCGCGAGCTGATTCCGACGAGCACGATCGAGCGAGCCCCGAGCGCAGAGCTCAGGCCCGACCAGAAGGACGCCGACTCGATCCCGCCCTACGAGACTCTCGACCCGGTCCTCGAGGCCTACGTCGAGCTCGACCGCTCGCGCGAGGAGCTGCTCGAGGAGTTCGACGCGGGTGTCGTCGAGCAGGTGCTTGCGCTTGTCGACCGCGCCGAGTACAAGCGCCGGCAAGCGCCACCCGGAGTCAAGCTGCGCCCGAAGGCGTTCGGCCGCGACCGCCGCACGCCGATCACGAGCCGTTGGAGGGGTTGACACCCGCCTATCGTAAGGAGTAACTTACGGTAAGTGAGCGCTAACGCTCATCCGATGGACGCGCTCGGTGACCCGACGCGGCGGCAGGTATTCGAGCTCCTTCGGAGCGGGCCCCGGTCCGTCGGCGACCTCGCAGCCGAGCTGCCCGTGAGCCGGCCCGCGGTCTCGCAGCACCTGCGCGTCCTCGAGAACGCCGGCCTCGTCACCCACCACCCGGTCGGAACGCGGCATCTGTACGAGCTGAACGGCAACGGAGTCGTCGAGCTCCGTGCCTGGATCGAAGGATTCTGGGACGAGGCCCTCGCCCGCTTCAAGGCGGCGGCCGAAAACAAAGGAGGAACGACATGAGCGACGCGCTCGTCATCGAAGCCGTCCGCAAGACCATCACCGTGGACTGCACGGTGGAGGAAGCCTTCCGCGTCTTCACGACCGACGCCTCGAGCTGGTGGCCGGTCGAGACGCACTCGATCCACGGCAACGACGTGAGTGAGATCGTCTTCGAGCAGCATGAAGGCGGCGATGTCTACGAGGTGTCCGCCGGAGGCGAGAAGGGACACTGGGGAACCGTCATCGCCTGGGAGCCCCCCGGCAGGCTCGTGCTCGGGTGGAACATCCTGAAGCGCGAGGCGATCGGGACCGAGGTCGAGGTCCGCTTCACGGCGGAAGCCGAGGGCACCCGCGTCGAGCTCGAGCATCGCGGGTGGGAGACGATCGCCGAGGACAGCGCTGCGAAGCGGGATGACTACGACACCGGCTGGGATCACGTTCTCGGCTTCTACGAACGCCGCATCGGTTAGACGCCGACGTCGAGAAGCTCCGCAGGCGGACCTTCCCGCACGAGCACCCGGAGGAGCTCTCCGAGCCTACGCGGCGCGAAGAGCTCCTCCGATCGTTCGATCTCTTCCGGTGTCCACCAGCGAATCGCGGTCACGCCTTCCGCATTGAGCTGAGCCCACGAATGATGTGGACGTGGCTCGAACGGCGGCGTGCGAACGAGGAAGTAGAGCTCGTCCTGCCCGTCCCAGCGCACGCCCAGCTCGAACACATGCGTGCGCTTCCAGACGGGCGCGCCGATGTCGACTATCTCGAGCCCGGCCTCCTCCAGGAGCTCACGGCGGACGGCCTCCTCGTGCGTCTCGCCAGGCTCGAGGCCGCCGCCCACCGTAGCCCAGACCGGCTCGGTCCAGGGAAAGTCGAAACGGACGAGCAGGACGCGATCGTCGTGATCGAGGACGATCGCGCGTGCGGCGGGCCGCAGGCGAAGCTCCTTCACGGGGCGAAGTCTCGCAGCGCGCGAAACCAGCGCAGGCGCTCGTCCCACGGCACCGCGGCGTTCGCCGGGGACGTCGATGGAAGGACGAAGAGGGCGGTCTCTCCGAGCCTTCGCTCCTGAAGGCCGTGATCGCAGCGCTCGCCGAAGACGCCCGTGTACGCGGTCTTCCCGACGAAGGCGATCACCGCGGGCCGGAACGAGCTCGCGATCTCCCCGAGGCGCTCGGCTGCCCCGGCGAAGTCGTCTTTCCGGAGATCGCCCGAGCCCCGGGTCGTGCGCCGGGCTGCATTTGTCAGACCCACCCGGAAGTGCACGAGCTCCGCCGCCTCCTCGGGGAGAAGCAAGCGCGGCGTGAATCCGGTCGCGTGCAGCAACCGCCAGAAGTCGTTCCGGGGATTGGCGAAGGGAGCACCGGCAGCCGCACTCACGCGCCCTGGGTTGATTCCGCAGAAGACGACCCGGACACCGTGTCCGAGGACGTCCGGGACGGCGCTCTCCGTCAGGCGGCTTCGGGTTCGCGCGTGTCCAGTCGCAGCTCGAGCAGGCGGCGAAGACGCTCGCCCATCTCGGACGGGTCGTCGCGCGGATCGGGCTCATGACCCAGTGCCGAACGATGGAGCACCTTCACCGACTCCTCATTGAAGCGCCAGCCGTAGCAGCGCTCGTAGCACTCGGTCTCACTGAGCGTCCTGAGCCGCTCCTCCATTCGCGCGCACCCTAAGCCACGTCCCGGACAGTACGCCGCTAGATTTGGCCGCATGCCGACCAGAGCGCGTGCCCTCGAGTTCGAAGTGACCGTCGATCGCGACCGCACGGTGAGGAGCGCGCTCGGGGGGTCGCCGATCCCGGTCGAAGAGGCATGGTCGGCGGAGCACCTCGTGCTGGCCGCGCTCGTGCGCTGCACGCTCACAAGCCTCGACTACCACGTGCGGCAGGCGGGACTGACGGCGAGCGGCTCGGGGCAGGCACACGGGGTGGTGACTAGGCGCGAAGCCGACGGCCTCTACGCATTCGTCGAGATCAAGGCGCGGTACGAACTCGAATTCGACGAGACGCCAGAACGGGAGATCGTGACCGAGTTGGCGGAGAAAGCCGAGCGAGGTTGCTTCGTCGGCAACTCGCTGACGGCGAAGCCTCGCTATCGGTGGACGGTGAACGGAGAGGAGATCGCGTGAGCATTGCGACCTTGGACATCAGCGCGGTACGAGCGCGTTTCTCGGCTCTCGACCGACCGCTCGCCTTCTTCGACGGGCCCGGCGGCACCCAGTGCCCCGACGAGGTGATCGACGCCATTGCCGGATACCTCCGCGAGTCGAACGCAAACATCGGGGCGCCCTACGAGACGAGCCGGTGGACCGACGACCTCGTCGCCCGGTCGCGAGACCGGGCCGCGGCATTCCTCGGCTGCTCGACGGAGGAGGTCGCGTTCGGTCCGAGCATGACCGCCCTCAACTTCCTCCTGACGCGCGCGTTCGCACGCACACTTCGCGAGGGGGACGAGGTGGTCGTGACCGCCCTCGACCACGACGCGAACGTGGCGCCCTGGCTCGAGCTTGCCCACGACACGGGGATCGTCGTCCGCGTCGCGGGTCTGACCGACGCGCTCGAGGTCGACTACGACGATCTGGCGCGGCTTCTCTCCGAGAGGACAAGAGTCGTAGCCTTCCCGGTGGCCGCGAACTCGGTCGGAACAGCGCCGGACGTCTCCAGAATCGTCGAGCTCGCGCGCGCAGCGGGGGCCCTCGCGTGGGCCGACGCCGTCCACTATGCGCCGCACGGGCCGATCGACGTCTCCGCGTGGGACGTGGACGTCCTCATCTGCTCCCCGTACAAGTATTTCGGTCCGCATCTCGGCCTCGCGTTCGGCAAGCGCGAGCTGCTCGAGTCGTGGCGCCCATACAAGGTGCGACCCGCAGCGAACGAGCCCGTCGGCCACCGTTTCGAGCTGGGGACGCTCCCGCACGAACTCCTCGCCGGCTTCGTCGCCGCGGTCGACTATGTCGACTCGCTCGGCTGGGACGCGATCCTCGCGCACGAGCATGGTCTTGGCGAGCGGTTCCTCGCGGGGCTTCCCGAGGCTGTCGAGCTGTACGGCCTGCCCACGATGACGGGCCGCGTTCCGACGTTCTGCTTCAACCTCCCCGGCAGGACTCCCGAGCAGGTCGCGACGCTTCTCGCCGAACGCGACCTTGCCGTCTGGCACGGCAACTACTACGCGCTCGAGACGATGCGCCATCTGGGCCTCGAGGACGGAGCGGTGCGTGTTGGGATGGTCCACTACAACACCGAGGACGAGGTCGACCGCCTGGTCGTCGCACTCGCCGACCTCCTCTGACGTGCCCGACAAGGACTACTCGGACACTCCCCTCTCCCAGAAGCTCGGGGCGAAGCCGGGCGCCGGGGTCGTCGTCTTCTTCACCACGAGCCGGGTGGATCTCGAGCGTCGCTTCAGGGGGCTGAAGGCCACGCTCGACCCGGCCGACGGGCTCTGGATCGCGTGGCCGAAGAAAGCGGCGAACATCGACGGCGACCTGACCTTCGAGGCGGTCCAGGAGATTGGTCTCGCGCAGGGTCTCGTCGACAACAAGTCGTGTTCGATAGACGAGCGCTGGCAGGCGCTCCGGTTCGTCTACCGACTCGAGCATCGCTGAACAGCCAACGCCTGAGGCATTGATGTGAATGTCGGAGCGCCCCGGCCGCAAAGCGGCCGGC
>JBBDMN010000182.1:1963-3425 GCA_040878305.1 Gaiellaceae bacterium | reverse complement strand
GTCAGGAGGTGCGGGATCGACTCGTAGTAGCCGAGCTCGATCCGCTTCGGGTCGATCAGGATCATGCGCACCTCGTCCGGCGTCGCCCGCAGGAGCGTCGAGGTGAGGATCGTATTGATGCAGCCGGACTTGCCCGAGCCGGTGGTGCCGGCGATGAGGAGATGCGGCATGCGCGCGAGGTCGGTCCAGACCGCGTTCCCCGAGATGTCCTTGCCGAGCCAGACGGCGAGCGGGCTCGCGGTAGCGGGAAGACTGTCGTAGATGTCCCCGAGCGTGACGAGCCGCGGCGAGAGGTTCGGGACCTCGACGCCGACCGCCTGCTTCCCGGGGATCGGCGCGAGAATCCTGATCTCCGTGGTCGCGAGCGCGTAGGAGAGGTCGTCCTTCAGGGCCGCGACCTTCGACACCTTCGTCCCCGGTGCGAGCTGGAGCTCGTAGCGGGTAACGCGCGGTCCCGAGATCTGGCCGACGACGCTCGCGTCCACGCTGAACGACGCGAGCGTCCGCACGAGGAGGTCCGCTACACGCGGCCCCGTGTCGTCGTTCGTGGCCGGCGTCGCGGGCGAGCGCTTGAGGATCTCCCGATCGGGGAGGCGGTACTCCGAGTGCTCCGAGGAGGTCTCGAAGACGGTGGCGAGGCTCTCCTCGTCGGGCTCCGGCTCGTCGGGAATGAGTGGCGCGGCTTGCCCGGACGAGTGGGTACCCAAGATGTCCGGATAGGCGGCGGCGCCGTCGAGCAGGCGGCGCAGAGGCTCGATCCGCTCGGGCGGGGCTTCGAACGTCTCGTCGGTCTGCGTCTCGGTCGAGACCCAGTCGAACGCTCTGCGGGCGTTCGTGCCCGCCCGCCTGACGACGTGGCCGGTGTGGCGCAGGATCGCGCCCGTGGACGCTCCACTGACGAGAAGCGCACCACCGAGAAGGAGCGTGCCGCCGACGATCGCCGCGCCCGTGTCGCCGACGAGGCCGGCGAGCGCTCCGCCGAGCGCGAGTCCGATCCAGCCTCCGCTGTCGCGGCCGAGCAGTGTCATCAGCCCAAGAAAGCCGACGCCGAGCCCTAGGCGGAAGGGGCGCACGTCGAGGAGCTCGCTCCGCGCGAGCTGCAGCGCGCCGACAACCAGGAGCGCAAGGGGAAGCACATAGGCGGCATCGCCCAACACCGACCGAAGCGCATCGGCGAGCCACGAGCCGACGGCTCCGCCGTCGAAGCCGAGGTAGAGGATCGCCGACAGGATCAGGCCAAGGGCGACGAACACCAACCCGAGGAGCTCGGTCTCGTGGTGAGAGCGCGCGCGCCGCTTCGTCCGCCTCTTCACCCGTGACGGCATGCGTGGACGAAGCGGCCGCCTCTTCTTCCTGCGGCTGGCCATGCGGGGCGATTCGACGGCTGCGACCGCGCTCCTGCGCTAACCGAGCGAGGCGATCCGCTCGACGAGCAGCTCGAAGAAGGCTTCGGCGTCGACAT
>JBBDMN010000182.1:0-1863 GCA_040878305.1 Gaiellaceae bacterium | reverse complement strand
CCGAGCGAGGCGATCCGCTCGACGAGCAGCTCGAAGAAGGCTTCGGCGTCGACATCGACGCCGACGTGCGCGTTCGGCGCACGGTCGGTCCGCTGCCAGAGATCGACGACCGTGCGCCCGCGGCAGAGCTCCGAGTCGAGCTCGACCTCGACGTTGCGACGGCGTGTCTCGACCAGACCTGGCCGGATGACGTGGGCGATGGCGACGGCATCGTGGATGGGAGCGCCGTCCCAGCCGTATGTCTTCCGGTGGTAGACGCTGAAGAACTCGCTGAGCTCGGCCACGAATA
This sequence comes from Gaiellaceae bacterium, assembly GCA_040878305.1. GTDB lineage: Bacteria > Actinomycetota > Thermoleophilia > Gaiellales > Gaiellaceae > GMQP-bins7. The sequence continues at coordinate 1,574 of JBBDMN010000182.1, read as the reverse complement.
TGCCGATCCGCCCGGTCGCACGCAGGCGCTCGGCAACTGGCGGTCGCAGCAACGCCTGGTGCGTGACGTCGAGGCCGATCATCGTGACGTCGAGCCCGCTCGAAAACACACGTGCGGCTGCTTCGGGATCGGCCCAGATGTTGAACTCGGCCGCAGGGGTCATGTTTCCCTCGGCGATCGATCCGCCCATGAGGACGACCCGCGCGATTCCGGTCGTGCCATGGGTGTCCAGGTAGCGCGCGATATTCGTCAGCGGTCCGGTCGGAACGAGCGTGACCGGGCAGCGGGCCGTGCTCACGCGGTCCGCGATGAAGGCCACGGCGTCGTCGGATACGGGTGATGTCTCCGCCGGCGGCAGCACCGGACCGTCGAGACCGCTCTCGCCGTGAACGTGCGCCGCGACCACGAGCTCGCGACGGAGCGGTCGCTCGGCTCCGGCGGCGACTGGAATGTCCGTTCTCCCCACGAGCTCGAGGACTCGCAGGGCATTCGCCGTCGTCTTCGCGAGTGTCTGGTTGCCGTACGTCGTCGTGACGCCGAGGAGCTCGACCTCCGGGCTCGCGAGCGCAAGCAGGAGCGCGATCGCGTCGTCGTGACCGGGATCGCAGTCGACGATGATCGGGGTTGGCTCGGGCATCCGCGCCTACTGTAAAGGTGAGAATGACCCACGTCAGAGCCCAGATTCGCACGTTCGCGCTCTCTCTCCCCGAGGCGTTCGAGGATCATCCGTGGGGCGAAGACGTGGCCAAGGTGCGCGGGAAGGTCTTCGTGTTCCTGGGAACCGCCGGATCGGATATGCCGAGGATGACGGTGAAGCTCGTCGAATCCCACGCACACGCGCTCTCCGTGGATGGCGCCGAGCCGACGGGCTACGGGCTCGGGAAGTCCGGCTGGGTGACCGCCCCGCTCGTGGCCGACGGCGTGGACTTACCACTGCTGTGCGACTGGATCGAGGAGAGCTACCGGATCGTCGCGCCCAAGCGCCTGGTCTCCGAGCTCGATGCGCTGGTAACCACGCCGAGCGCCAAGTAACAGACTGTTACTTGGCCAGGATCGCGTCGATCTCCGTCGCGGTCGGCAGCGACGGCTGGGCGCCCAGGCGGGAGGCGGCCAACGCCCCGGCCGCGCAGGCGCGCTCCAGCGCCTCCTGCGGCTCACGACCTTCGAGAAACGAAACGAGGAGACACGCCGTGAAGGCGTCGCCTGCCGCCGTCCCGTCCACGACCTCGACAGTAGGCGGCGAGGCGCGGGCGATCTCGTCCTCGTCCTCGAGCAGAACCGCGCCTTCGGCACCGAGCGTGAGCGCGACCAGCCCGTCGCGCCGCGAGAGCGCCTCGAGCTCGTACCGATTCGCCACGGTGAGGTCGGGATCGACCGCGACGGATCGCGCCGGCGCGGCGTTTAGGCAGAAAAAGCCGGTGCATCCCTCCCATGCCGAGAGGACGGCTTCCTCGGGAATCTCCAGCTGGCAGAGGACCGCATCGTGCTCGGGCAGCTCGACGCTCTCGAGCGTCGCGTTCGCGCCGGGAGCGACGACGATCTCGTTCTCACCCGCGTGGTCGACGACGATTAGC
>JBBDMN010000181.1:0-3446 GCA_040878305.1 Gaiellaceae bacterium | reverse complement strand
GTATGCGTAGCGGTGGACGATCTGGAACCCAGAGAGGTACGTCACCGCCCCCTCGAAGCCCGAGTACTCGCTCCCCGAGACGACGAGCGCGTCCAGGTCGTGCTCCTCCATCGCCGCGCGCACGTTCGCGTAGCGGCGCTCGAGCTCCTTGCTCAGATCCATGAATGCTCCAGTGCCTTGACGAGCTGGGTGACAGCGTCATTCAACGGGGTCGGGACGCCGAGCTCGCGCCCGAACCGGCCGATCCCGCCGTTCAGGAAGTCGATCTCCGTCGCCCGCCGCGCCTCCACGTCCTGAAGCATGCTCGCCTTGTGGTCGTACGCGATGTCGGGTCGCGCGGCGTGGTCGATCAGCTCCTCGGGATCCGCGTCGAGCACGATCCCCTGAGCTGCCGCAACCGCCTTGCCCTCGTCGACGAGCGTGCTGACGAGAGCGCGCAGGTCGGGTCGCTCGCAGACGCGCCCGTGCGTCAGCCCGGTGAGCGCTCCCACCGGGTTCGTGGCCGCGTTGAAGATCACCTTCCGCCACTGCGCCGGGCGGGCGTCCGCGACGGCGTGCGTGGGCATCCCGCCGCGCGTGCAGGCGTCTGCGAGCCGCTCGATCTGCTCCATCGTTGCCGGGCTGGGCTCGAACGGGCCGAACGTTGTGTCGCCTTTCACGTCCCACTGAACGACCCCGGGAGCGAGGATCTTGCCCGCGGGAAACGTCGTCCCGCGGATGACGCGACTCACATGGCGCGCGATCGTCTCTTCGTTGCCGACACCGTTCTGCACCGAGGCCACGGCGCCGTCTGCGAAAGCGCGTGCGGTGGTGGAGATTGCGCCGTCTGTGTGCATCGCCTTCGTGGCGACGATCCCGAAGTCGCACGACGGAAGCTCCGATGGGTCGGCGGTCGCACGAACCCGCCCCACGACGTCTCCGGCTCCGGTCAGCCGCAACCCGTCGGCGTTGATCGCGTCGACGTGCGCGCGATCGAGGTCATAGGCCCATACCTCGACGTCGTCGAGCTGCGCGAGCTGGGCTGCAAACAGCGATCCCACGGCCCCGCAGCCGACGACACACACCCTCATGACGGCCGAAGCCTCCGCCAGAGAGGATCGAGCGAAAACTCCCGGCCGCCGGTCAGACCGCTCGGTCGAAGGATCAGCACGATCGCCATCAGCGCGCTCACGACGACGATTCTCGTCCCCGCCGGAACCTCGATCGTCCAACGGAGGACGTCGAGGCCGTTCTCCGCGTTCGCGAGCAGCGAGTCGAGACCGCTGACCGCGAGTGCGCCGACGACCGCGCCCCACAGACTCGTCGTCCCACCGATGACCAGCATCGCCAGCGTGATGAAGGTGAGGTCGAGGTACACCGCGTCGACGTTGATGGGCAGGAAGTGGACGTAGAGGCCGCCCGCAAGCCCCGCCAGGAACCCGGAAAGCGCAAACGCGCCAAGTCGTTGACGGTAGACCGAGATGCCGACCGCGCGCGCCGCCGCCGGGTCCTCACGGGTCGCGCGGAGCTGCCGCCCGAAGCGGCTCCGCTGATACGCGAACGCTGCGACGATCACGACGAGCGCGCCGACCCCAGCCTGTGCGAGGTCGGTCGTCTCGGGGACTGACGAGAACGTGTTCAACCCTGGCCCGATCTTCTCGTAGTAGCGGAGGATGTTGTTCGTGATCTCGAGCACGGCAAACGTCGCGATTCCCGCAGCGAGCCCCGACAGCCGCATCAGCGGGAGCCCCACGAGCAACGCGAAGACGCCGCCCACCACTCCGGCTGCCAGGAGCGAGGGCACGTTACCGACCGTCGTGTCGCGCAGGAAGTCGAAGAGATACGGCATGAACGCGGGCTTCTCCTGCTCGGGCACGGAAAGCACGCCCGCCGCCCAGGCGCCGACCGCGACGAAGCTGATGTGGCCGAACGAGAGAACGCCCGAGTTCCCGACGAAGACGTACAGCGCGACGACGATCGAGACTGCGACGAGCGCGTTGATGAAGTAGATCTCCGTCGAGCGGGAGACCGTGGCTCCGATCAGGGTTGCCGCGATGACGAGTCCCGTCGGGGCGGCCAGCTGCAGGAGCGTGCGCGGAGCGGTCATACGCGCTCCACGGCAGGGCGGCCGCGCGTGAACAGGCCTCCCGGCCGCACGAGGAGGACGAGGATCACGACCCCGAAGACGAGCGACGGCAGGTACTGGCTCTGAGCCGTCGGCAGCGCTCCGCCGAGAACGCCCGACGCGTATCCGATCGCGAAGCCGCCGAGCGTCGCCGAACCGAGGCGGGTCATTCCCCCCACAACGACCCCGGCCAGGACGACGATCGTCTCGCGGAGAGCGAAGGTGGGCGTCACCGTTGGGAACTGGACGGTGAGCATCACTGCGACGACCGCCGCGAGCACGCCGGAGATGAGCACGGCAACCGCGCTGACGAGATTTGCGCGAACGCCGAGCAGCCTGGCCGTCTGGAAATCCATCGCCGCCGCCCGCATATGCAGGCCGATCGACGTCCGGTTGAGCAGCACGAGGAGCAGCGCCAGACAGACGGCTGCTGTCACGATTGCGACGATCGAGATCTTGCGGATATCGACGTCGCCGATCGACACCGGGCGGTTGAGCTGAGCCAGCGACGCCGCGGTCTTACCGAGCGGCCCGAACCAGAGGAGCGCGATGCTCTGAAGCAGGAACGCGACCGCGAACGTGGCTATCAGCATCACCGCCGGCGACTGCGTCCGCAGCGGGCGGAAGACGGCGCGCTCCATCGCTACGGAGAGGCCGATCACGACGGCGAAGCAGAGTGCGATCCCGACGGCGACCGGCCAGCCTCGCTCAGACGCAAATGCGAGCGCGAACCCGCCGGCCATCACGAGCTGCCCGTACGCGAAGTTGACGAGCCGGAGCACGCCGAAGACGAGGCCGATCCCCACCGCCATCAGCGCGAAGATCGCGCCGAGCCCGATCGCGTCGACCTGCACCTGGAGGTCGACCGCGTCGCCCAGGAAGTCGGTGAGACCGCTCGCGACGACCGCGCTCATGCCAGGTACGCGGCGATCATGCGATCCGTGTCCGCCGCGTCGTCCGGAGTCAGCAGGAGCCGGAGCTCGCCGTTCGCGAGCACATGCGTCCGATCCGCGAGGGCGACCGTGCGCTGGGCCCGCTGCTCGACCAACAGAATCGCGAGCCCGCGGTCGCGGATCGTCTGGAGCGTCGAGAAGACGATGTCCACAACCGTGGGGGCAAGCCCGAGGGACGGCTCGTCCAGGAGCAACACCGTCGGCTGGGCGACGAGCGCGCGTGCGATCGCCAGCTGCTGCTGCTGGCCACCCGAAAGCGCTCCCGCCGACCGGGAGCGGAACTCCTCGAGGATGGGGAAGAGCTCGTAGACGTCGGCGAACCCGTCGCCTGTGTCTGCGCCCCGGCGCTTGGCGGCGAGCCCGAGCCGGAGGTTCTCCTCCACGGTCAG
>JBBDMN010000180.1:1800-3472 GCA_040878305.1 Gaiellaceae bacterium | reverse complement strand
ACGGAGCCGATCTCACCGTGCTCCGAGCGGATGGCGGAAGGCGGCACCAAACGGCCTAGGAGGCGAGACGCAGGCGGTAGCGCTGCGCGAGGCGCTCGATGTCGCGCCGGTAGAAGAGCTTGACCCGAACCTCGGGATAGAGCCGCTGGAGCTCGCGGAGCTTCCGGTTCTTGCGCGTCACGAGGGACTGCTTCATCACGGTCACCTCGATGAAGAGATTCTGCTCCGGAAGGTAGAAGTCGGGGGTGAACGCGCTCACCACGCGACCCTCGTCGTCGCGGTCGAGGACGAACGAGTGCGGCTCGTACTCCCAAGGGATTCCGTAGTAGTCGAGGATCTTCGCGCACTCCAGTTCGCTGCGATTTGCGAACCTGGGCGCTTCCGAGCCACAATATGCCTGGAAAACGGGACTTTCTACCCGCACCTCTGCCACGGTAGCAATCGCCTCGGACGACTCTCGCTCTCGTAGACTGTCCCCATGGCGAGCCAAGACGGGGCGTTTCGGATCGCCCAGATCTCCGATCTCCACTGCGGCGGGCCCTATTTCGAGGTCAGCTTGCTCGAGCGGGCGATCGGCGAGATCAACGAGCTCAAGCCCGACGTCGTCGTCTGCTCAGGCGATCTGACGACGTTCGGATTCCGCCACGAGTACTTGACCGCTCGCGAGTATCTCGACCGGCTCGACTGCGACTCGATTGTCGTCGTCCCGGGAAATCACGACTCGCGCAACGTCGGTTACGTGCATTTCGAGGAGATGTTCGGGGAGCGAAACTCCGTTCTCCGCAAGCGAGGCGTCGCGATCGTCGCGATCGACTCGAGTGAGCCCGACCTCGATCACGGCCAGATTGGTCGCGGCCGCTACGTCTGGATCGAGGAGCAGTTCGCGGAGGAGCAAGCCGATCTCAAGATCTTCGTCCTCCACCATCACCTCCTTCCTGTTCCCGGAACCGGTCGCGAGCGAAACGTCGTCTACGACGCGGGGGACGCGATCGAGTGCCTCCAGCGGGCCGGAGTCCGGCTCGTGCTCTCGGGCCACAAGCACGTCCCGTACGTGTGGCGGCTCGAAGACCTCTTCGTCGTGAACGCCGGCACCGTTTCGTCGCTGCGACTCAGAGGTAACACGAGACCTTGTTACAACGTGATCGAGATCGTCGATCGCAAGGTCGACATCTGGCGACGCCATCCGTTCCACGGCGAGGTCAAGCTCGTCTCGTTCTCACTCGACACGCTCGAATACGCCAAGTTCACGGGCGCCATCGAAGACGAGATCACCTCGAGAACTTGAGAGCTCCTGACACGATGATGAGCGAGGCTGTCCGAGTGCGCTGGACGCCGCGATACGGCGTCCTCAGTCGCCCCCATATCTATCTCGATATGGGGGCTCCCTGCGTCCTTGTCTCGCGGCGTCCAGCGCACCCGGACAGCGTGTCATCACCGTGTCAGAAGCTCTGAGAGCCCTCGCGATCGTCGACGGCGAGCACTACCCGCCGGTCGTCCGCGATGCGCTCGCCGAGCTTCCCTACGACTTCGTCGCCGCCGTCCTCGTCGGAGGCACGGAGAAGCTGCGCGGCGGCGAGGACTACGGCGTGCCGCTGGCCGAGGATGTTGCGTCGGCGATCGAGCGGTACCGGCCGGAGATCGTGCTCGACCTCTCCGACGAGCCCGTGCTGGG
>JBBDMN010000180.1:0-1700 GCA_040878305.1 Gaiellaceae bacterium | reverse complement strand
CGTCGCTGCGGGCTACTTGAACACGTATCGACTTCTCCTCGCCGATCTTGTCGTCGTGACGATGGCGGAAGCCGGATCGGGCTGGGAGCCCACGCGAGACGCGGTTCGGGCCGTCGTCCCGGAGAGCAAAGGGGTCGTCGCGACGGTGCTGCGCCCGCGCCCGGCAGTGGCGATCGAGGGTCGCGCGGTCGCCTACTTCTGCACCGCGCCCCCGACAGCCCATGCGACCCTGGCGTCGCATCTGGAGGAGGAGCATGGCGCGAAGGTCGTCCACGTGTCGGGCTCACTGGCGGATCGCGAAGCTCTTCGGGCGGAGCTCGCCGAGCTCGAAGCGGACGTGTTCCTCGTCGAGCTGAAGGCCGCCGCCGTGGACGTTGTCGCAGAGCTCGCGCTCGCTCGCGGGACGGAAGTGGTGCTCGCCGCGAACGACGTCGTCGCAGTTTCCGGTCAGCGGGACCTTGACGAGATGGTGCTGGAAATGGCACGAATACGACTGTGAGCGAACGCCGTCACTCGACTCCGCTCCCGTTCGGGGAGGAGATCCCGTTCTCGAAGGGGCTTCTGGCCCGCGCGCTCGTCGTCACGGGGCTCGATCCTGATCGCTCGTACGTGATCGCGAACCGAGCCGACCGCGACCTCACCGAGCGCGGAGTCCTCTCTCTCGAGCTCGACCGGCTGGGTGAGCTCGCGGCCGACGTGATCGGCGACGACCTGGCTGCGACAACGGTCCAGCGTCTCAAGCGGCTTGACGCGCTGCAGCGGCTCGAGCAACCGCTTCTCCTACTCGTCGGAGGCGCGACGGGAACCGGGAAGTCGACGCTCGCAACCGAGGCAGCGCACCGGCTGGGCATCACGCGCGTCACCTCGACCGACTTCATCCGGCAGACGATGCGCGCGTTTTTCTCCGAGGAGTTCATGCCGTCGGTGCACTACTCGAGCTTCGAGGCGCGTCTTGCACTGACGCGTGCGGAGGAGGACGAGTCGGGCGATGCCGCGATCCTCGGCTTCCTCGACCAGACGAGGAACGTGCTCGTCGGCGTCCAGGCCGCGCTCGAGCGCGCCGCGACCGAGCACTGGTCGATGGTCCTCGAGGGCGTCCATCTCGTGCCGGGGATGGTCGCGACGGACTTCCCGGGGGCATTCGTCGTCCAGTGTGTGGTCGCGATTGAGGACGAGAACCTGCACCGGAGCCACTTCTGGGTGCGCGAGTACGCGACTGACGGCCTCCGTCCGCTCGACAAGTACCTGGACTCCCTGCCGCAGATCCGCCAGATCCAGGAGTACCTCGTCGAGCGTGCGCGGCGGTACGACGTTCCGGTGATCGTCAACGACTCGCTCGAGCGAGCGCTCGGGGACGTGATGGATCTCGTGCTCCGGCGCGCCGAACAGCTCGTCGGCGCGGTCTGAGCCTTCCGCGCCTCTAGACTTCACCCCGTGGTCACACGGGAAGACGTCGTCGAAGCCCTACACCAGGTCGAAGACCCGGAGCTCGGCATGGACATCGTCGAGCTCGGGCTGATGTACGACGTCGAGGTCGACGGCGGGAACGTCAAGGTGCTCTACAGCTTGACCTCGATGGGCTGCCCCGCGGGGATGATGATCCAGGACGGAATCCTCGACGCGGCGCGGTCGGTGCCCGGGGTCGAGGCGGCCGAGGCGGAGCTGACCTTCGACCCGCCGTGGACGCCCGACCGCATGTC
>JBBDMN010000179.1:14308-19227 GCA_040878305.1 Gaiellaceae bacterium | reverse complement strand
TCCTCGAGCTCGCCGAGAGCCTGCTCGAGAACCGGAAGAACCGCCTCGGCTCCAAGGGCGACGACCCGCGCACCCGACTCGAGCTCGCTCAGGAACAGCACCTCGTCGATGAGCTCGGTGATCTGCTCGACCTCCTTCGTCGCCTGCTCGACGAGCTCGGTGACGTCCTCCCCCTCCAGCGTCGCCGTCTCGAGCAGCGTAAGCAGCCTCGCGAGCGGTGTTCGCAGCTCGTGCGATACGGCGGCGGTGAACCCGGAGCGCAGCTCCTCGTACGCGGCCAGATCGCCCTCTCGGGACAGGTACACGAGCCGCTCCCTGCGCCCGTCCACCTCGTACGGGAAGACAAGCGGGATCACGCCGAGGCCACCCGCCAGGAGATCCGGCGGCACCGGCTCGCCCTCACGGATGCCGTCCACGCTCTGGCGGGCCCGGCGGCTGGCCAGCAGCACGCGGTCGTCGTCGTCGAGGACGACCACGGCCTCGCGGCTCTCCTCCACGAGCGCCCGTCCTCGAATCGCCTCCGCGTCCATCGCTGTCGTTCTAACAGAACGCTTGCGTAAAGCTTTCGTCCACCTCACGCCGCCCAAACTCACATGTCGGTGAATGCGTGCGTCCCCTACAAAGGAGAGACGGCATGAGGCTCAAGGCATACGCGCTCACGGCAGCGGTGTCCGTGACGCTCACGCTCGCGGCTATTGCCGCAGCGGCCACGATCGTCGGCACTCCCGGCGATGACGTGCTGCGCGGAACCGACGACGCGGACAGGATCTCCGCGTTGGCAGGGAACGATCATGTCTACGCGCGCGACGGAGGCGACGACGTTCGCGCCGGCTCGGGCGACGACGGTGTGCGGGCCGGAGACGGGAGCGATCTCGTGTACGGCGGCCGCGGCAACGATGTCATTGCGGGCGGAAACGGGAGCGATCGTCTCAAGGGAGGGTCGGACTCCGACGAGGTTCTCGGTGGCGACGGCGGCGACCGGGCTTCGGGCAACCGCGGAGACGACTTGGTGTCCGGGAACGACGGGCCTGACTCGCTCTTCGGAGGCTGGGGCGCGGACCGCGTCTTCGGCGGAGCCGGGAACGACGAGCTCCACGCCCTCGCGCCCGACGAGCAACCCGACCTGCTCGACTGCGGGCCGGGAGACGACAAGGCGTTCGTGCTCCGGTCGGAGCGGGAGTCGACGAGGCTTGTCCGCTGCGAGACGCTGTACGTGGTCGTCACGCTGAGCGCCGAGCAGGAGGAGGGCGAGAGCTCCGACGCCGACGCCGAAGCGGACGAGTAAGAAGGGGGGCCTGTAGGGGCGATATATATCTCGCCCCTACGCTCTCCACCACCACCTGGTTACCGGACGGCAACCATTCGGCAGCCCATGCCCCCCTGGCGCCGTCACTATCTTGTCGTCGGATGGCCAAGGTTTTGATCATCGAGGACGACGACGTCATCGCCCGAGGGATGGCGCGCCATCTCGAGGCCGCCGGCTTCGACGCGGTCGGCGTCGCGAACGGCGAGACGGGCCTCGCCCGCTTGCGTTACGAACGGCCCGACGTCTGTGTTCTCGACCTCATGCTTCCGGGCATCGACGGCTGGCGCGTGATCGAGCAAGCGCGCTCGGAGGGGATCGGTACGCCGATCCTGGTCGTCTCCGCCCGCGGTACCGAGCACGACCGGGTCCATGCGCTCGAGATCGGGGCGGACGATTACCTCGTGAAGCCGTTCTCCCTCAAGGAGCTGACAGCCCGGGTTCGCGCCGCCGCCCGTCGCGGCGTGAGCGAGGCGGAGCCGCGCCGCGGCGACGCGATCGAGATCGAGGAGCTCCGCCTCGATCCGAACAACGTGCAAGCGTTCGTCGACGGAGAGAGTGCGGAGCTGACACCGACCGAGTTCCGCCTCGTCTACACGCTCGCGCGCGAGCAGGGCCGAGTTCTCACGCGCGACGAGCTGCTCCAGCGAGTCTGGGGCCGGCGAGCGACACATCGCGACCGCACAGTGGACGTCTTCGTCCGCAAGCTGCGCGAGAAGATCGACCGCCGCGCGCCGCGGCACACGTTCATCCACACGCGTTACGGCGTCGGCTACAAGCTCGAGGCCGAGCCGAAGTGACCGCTACGGGCCGCCGTCGTCGGTCAGTGGCAGCACCGCACCCGTAGCCCGCAACGCCTCGCTCGCAGCGCGTTCGTCCCAGGTCAGCATCACGTAACCCTAGGTCCGCGGCGGGTGGCGGCTGCGCGCGGGGACGTGTCCCCGGACAGGTCCCCGAAGGGCATACCCATCACCGCGCACGCCGTCGGCAATGCGGAATGTCTACGACCAGGGTCTGACCCTGGACATGTCCTGAAGCGACGTCTCAAGTGTGTCAAGAGTGTGTCAATAACTCCACAGGAGCGCTTCAGCTATTCTTCACCACGTTAATGATTAGTGAGGTTACGCTTAGTCCTGAGCTCGTCGCCGACGACCTGCGCCCTGTGCTCCTGCGCCTAGCGCGGGAGCTGCGCAAAGAGACGGAGCAGCTCGGGATCACCGCGCGGCAAACCACGCTCCTCTGGCTCGTCAAGCGGAGCCCGGGGCTGTCGCTCGCCGAGCTCGCGGCTGAGGAAGGAATCTCCCCTCCGGCTCTCTCCGGCCACGTCGATCGTCTGGAGGATGCCGGCTTCATCGAGCGCGTCCGCTCGACCGAAGACCGTCGCCGTGTCGGCCTGCGCTTGACCGACGAGGGTGGCCGTTTGCTGCGACGGGTGCGCGCTCGCCGGACGACTTGGCTAGCAGAGCACCTGCGCGCGCTCGAGCCCACCGAGCTCGAGGCGGTCGAGAAGGCGATTCCGGCGCTCCAACGCCTGCTCGGAGACGAGGCATGACGACGCTTGCTCTGGCCCTTCGCACCCGCACCTTCCGCAGCCTGCGCACCCATCGCAACTACCGGATCTTCTTCGCCGGGCAGCTCGTCTCACTGGCGGGCTCGTGGATGCAGAACGTCGCTCTCGCCTGGCTCGTGCTCGAGCTCTCGGGCTCTCCGCTCGCGGTGGGCGCGCTTGTCTTCTGGCGTTTCGTGCCGTTCACCGTCTTCGGGCTCGCCGCCGGGATTCTGGCCGACCGCATCGACTCGCGCCGGCTCGTCATGGGGACGCAGGCAGCGGCGCTACTCGTGTCCATCGCACTCGCCATCGTCACACTGACCGGAACCGCCACGCTCCCCATCGTCTACGTGCTCGCCGCGCTCGGCGGAATCACGCTCGCCTTCGACGCCCCAGGGCGCCAGTCGCTCACGTACCAGATGGTCGGCCGGCGCGAGCTACCGAACGCGATCGCGCTCAACGCCGGTCTCTTCAACGGCTCGCGCGTGATCGGCCCCGCGATCGCGGGCGTCGTCATCGCGGCCTTCGGCACCGGCATCTGCTTCGTGCTGAACGCCTTCAGCTTCTTTGCAGTGCTCGCTGCGCTCGCAAGCCTCCGTCAGGAGGAGCTCCACGTCGTCGAGCGCGACCCATCCACGCGGATCATCGAAGGCATGAAGCGCGCGCTCGCCTTCGTTCGCCACGACCCCCAGCTCCGCTCCGTGCTCACTGTCGTCACGATCGTGAGCACCGTCGGTTTCAACTTCCACGTCCTCGTGCCGCTCCTCGCCGCGGACACGCTCGAGGTGGGACCGGAGGGATTCGGCCTGCTATCTGCGGTTTTTGGTCTCGGCGCCCTCGTCGGCGCTCTCATTACGGCGACGTTTCGCGGAGCGAGCTGGCGTCTCTTCGCCAGCGGAGCGACGGGCTTCGGCGTCCTGGCCCTCGCTCTAGCCCCCGTGGGCAACGCCTCACTCGCCGGCGTGCTCCTCTTCGGCGTCGGAGTCTCGTTCACCCTCTTCGCCGCAAACGCGAATGCGCTCGTGCAGCTTGGCGCACCCGATCAGCTGCGTGGGCGAATGATCGGCCTCTATCTGTTCGCGTTCGTCGGCCTTGCGCCGATCGGCGGCCTGCTGACGGGTTGGCTGGCGGACTTGGGCGGAACCTCCCTCGCGTTCACCGTCGCAGGCGTCACGTCACTCGCGACGATCGGCGTCGCGAGCTTGCGGAGAGCTCAGGCTCAGACGCCGGGCACCGCGGTCGCCTCGCGCCCCTGACTCGTCCGCCGGAGCACCAGGTACGCGACGACGATCGCGCCGAGCGTGAGGCCGAGGATCATCGCCGCGGTCGCATTGATCGCGGGGGTGACACCGAACCGGAGTTGCCCCCAGATGTAGATCGGAAGCGTCTCGGACTCGGGGCCGGTGACGAAGAACGAGGTGACGAAGTCGTCGAACGAGAACGTGAATGCGAGCAGTCCCCCGGCGAAGATCGCGGGCGCCAGCCGGGGAAGCGTCACCTGGCGAAACGTGGAGACCGGCCCGGCGCCGAGGTCGTACGAGGCCTCCTCGAGCGTCTGGCCCATCGAAACGAACCGCGAACGGACGACGAGGGCGACGACGGACGCATTGAAGACGACGTGCGCGATGAGGATCGTGTGCCATCCGAGAGGGCTTTCGATCCCGAGCCGACTCCCCGCCTGGACGAAGAAGACGAGCGCGGAGATGGCGAACACGATCTCGGGAGTAACGAGCGTCATGTAGGCCAGCGCGTCGATCGGCACGCGCACCCATGGTCGCATGCGCGGAAGCGCGAGCGCGAGCATCGTCCCCAACACGCAGGCGACGAGCGCGTTGCCGAGCGCGATTAGGATGCTGAGCTTCAGTGCCTGCGTGATCTCCGGCGTCCGCAACGCTTCGCCGAACCACCTCGTCGAGAACCCCTCCCAGTAGAGGACGTCCCGCCCTCCGTTGAAGGCGAGGACCACGACGACGGCGATCGGCGCGTACAGGAAGACGTAGACGAGCGCCGCGTACCCGCTGAGCAGACGCCGGCCGCTCATGGGCCGGCCTCCGGCCCATGAGCGTG
>JBBDMN010000179.1:0-14298 GCA_040878305.1 Gaiellaceae bacterium | reverse complement strand
CCCCCCCCCCCCCCCCCCCCCCCCACGTTTTCAAGAAGAAGAGGGCACGCGGGGGAAACATGGTTTCCCCAGCGAACGCGAGCCGAAGGCGAGCGTTGTTCATCCGTGTTGCTCCTGCCGCCCGAGGGCCCTCGCGTAGATGAGCAGCGCTACGGTCAGCGCGCCGATAACGGCCATCGCGAGCGCGGATCCGAGCGGCCAGTCACGAGCCTCGAGAAACTGCTGCGCGATCAGGTTGCCGGCATAGAACGTCTTGTTCCCGCCGAGGATCACCGGAATGATGTATTCGCCCGTCAGCGGGATGAAGACGAGAAGTGAGCCCGCGAGGACGCCCGGGAGCGCGAGCGGGAGCGTGATGCGCCGGAAGGCGCGAAGCGGGGGGTCGCCGAGATCCTGCGCCGCCTCGACGAGCGACCAGTCGATGCGCTCGAGGGCCGCGTACAGCGGCAGCACCATCAGCGGCAGGTAGTTGTATGCGACGCCGACGTACACCGCCTTCGGCGTGTTCAGGAGCTCGTGGCTCTCGACGAAACCGGAGAGCCCGAGCGCGCGAAAGAGGGGGAACTCGGGATCGAGCAGGATGAGCCAGGCGTACGCCCGGATGAGGAAGCTCGTCCAGAACGGGACGACCACGAGAAGAAGCAGGAGCGTCTTGTAGCGGGCATACCTCGCGATGTAGTAGGCGAGCGGGAAGCCGATGACGAGCGTCGACGCGGTTCCGATCAGGGAAAGCTTGAACGTCTCGACGAAGATGTCGCGGTAGAGGTGGAACTCCCCGAAGAGGTCGTCCCAGAGGTAGCGATAGTTGTCGAATGTCCAGGTGTAGGCGACGTCCGAGAAGCCGACGACTTCGCCAAAGCTCGTCACCGCCATGAATCCGAGCGGAACGAGAAAGAACAGGAGGTACCAGGCGACTGCGGGTAGAGCGAGCCAGCCCGGGTACCGCGGACCGAGGGCGCCGGCACGGTTGTCCCCGCGCCGGCGCTCCTCCGTGCTCTCAGCCTCGGTTACCGCCAATGACTAGGAGGCCTTGAACTCCGTCCAGATCCGTTCCCGAAGCCTCGTTCCCTTGGCCGTGACCTTGTTGGTCTCGAGCTTCTTCAGCGTTGCCGCCGCCGGGAAGACGACCGAGTTGTTCAGGACGTCCTTCGCCAGATGGCCCTTCAGCAGTGAGCGCTTGAGCGGCGATCCGTAGTACGTGAACGACGTCTCGAGGGCGTTGATCTGCGGGCGGTACGCGAAGTCGATCCACGCGTGCGCAGCCTCGGCGTTCCTCGCACCGACCGGGATGTTGTAGTAATCGATCCAGATCTCGCCACCCTCCTTTGCGACGACGTACTGCGCAGGCACCTTCCCCATCAGCGCGAGACCGTCGCCGTTCCAGCCGAGCCCCATCCACGCCTTGCCGCGCGCGATCAAGGTGTCGTAGTTGGAGGAGTGGAGCGCAACGACGTGTGGCTTGAGGTCGAGAAGCACCTTCTTGACCTCGTCGAGCTCTTTCTGCGAGTCCGTGTTGTACGAGTAGCCGAGCATTACCGCGATGGAGCCCACGACCTCGGGCGAGCTGTCGACCATCGCGGTCTTCGAGTACTTCTTCGTGAGCGCGATGAACTCCCTCCAGGTCGTCGGCCGCTCCTTGATCTTGTCCGTGCGGTACATGAACCCGGTTGTGCCCCAGTCCTTGACCGCCGAGTAGGTGTTCTTCGGATCGTCGGAGCGCCCCAAGAACGACGGGTCGATGTTCTTGCTGACCGTCTTCAGCTGCTTCCAGTCGAGCGGTTCGAGCAGCCCCTCGGCGATCAAGACCTTCGTCATGTAGCCCGTCGGGACGATCAGGTCGTACCCGCGCGCCCCGCCCTTCAGCTTGGCGTGCAGTGTCTCGTTCGAGTCGTAGAACGCCTTCTTGACCCGTACCCCGGTCGCCTTCGTGAACGCCGCGTAGGTCTTCGGGTTCACGTACTGCGCCCAGTTGAAGTAGCTGAGCGTCCCCTCGGCCTCGGCCTCGCCTACGGCGGCGAAGGCCTCTCCGCCCAACCGCCCCATCCCGGCGGCGGCCAGGAAAGCCGCGGTCCCGCCGACGAAACCCCGACGGCTGACGGGTCGCTCCCAGACAGTGAGCTCGTCACTCATTCGTTTCTCCTCCTAGCTCGAGGGCCTCGCTATCTGCCCATGAAACGATTACGCGCTCTCCTTCGGCGAGCGCCTCGACTCCCTGCTCCTTGCCCGACCGCTGCTCCCGCACCAGCACCTCCTGCCCGTCCTCGAGCCGGACGACGCACTGCACCGCCGGCCCGATCACCATCGTCGCGACGACCGAGCCGCCGAGACCTTCTCCATTTCGCGCGACGCGCACCCGCTCGGGCCGAATCCCGATCTCGCGACCGTTCACGCGGACGAAGTTCGTCTCGCCGATGAACCCGGCGACGAACTCCGTCGCCGGATTGTCGTAGATGTCGCCGGGCACTCCGAGCTGCTCGATGCGTCCCCGGTTCATCACCGCCACACGATCCGACATCGCGAGCGCTTCCTCCTGGTCGTGGGTCACGTAGACGAACGTGATCCCGATCTCCTCCTGGATCCGCTTGAGCTCGATCTGGAGCTCCTTGCGGACCTTCAGGTCGAGCGCGCCGAGCGGCTCGTCGAGGAGAAGAACCTGCGGTTGCATGACGAGCGCCCGTGCGAGGGCAACGCGCTGTTGCTGCCCGCCGGAGAGCTGTCGCGGCTTCCGCCGCTCGTACCCGCCGAGACGTACGAGCTCGAGCATCTCGGCCGCACGTGCACGTCGCTCCGTCCGGCTCAACCCCCGCTGCTTGAGGCCGTACGCGACGTTCTCGCTCACCGTGAGATGGGGAAAGAGCGCGTATGACTGGAAGACGGTGTTGACGTTCCGCTTGTAGGCCGGGAGCCGCGACACGTCTCGTCCGCCGATTCGCACCTCGCCTTCGTCAGGCCGCTCGAAGCCCGCGATCAGGCGCAGGGTCGTCGTCTTTCCGCAGCCCGAGGGCCCGAGCAGCGAGAGGAACTCTCCGGGGCGAACCTCGAGGTCGACGGCGTCGACCGCCGCAACCTCGCCGAACCGCCTTGTGACCCCGAGCAGCTCGACGTCCGGCGTCCGCGTCTCGTCCGCGGTCGCGGGACTCAGTAGCTGGGCGGACTGATGATCCACATCACCTCCGCCGTGTCGCCCCCGATGTTCGTCAGCCGGTGCGGGGCCGAGCTGCGGTAGTCGATCGAGTCTCCTGTGCTCAGCTCGAACACCTCCGTCCCGAGCTGTAGCGACACGACCCCGGCGAGCACGACGAGCAGCTCCTCGGAGTCGCCGTGCGTGTACGGCTCGTCGCCCGTCGAACCGCCCGCGTCGAGCTGTCCGACGATCACCTGGAGGTGCTCGAGGGGACGAGGCGTGAGCATGAACTTCCGGCCGAGTGTCCCGAACGTCAGGGTCGGCCGGCGCTCGCGCCGAAGGACGCGCGGGCGGCTCGGTGAGCCGTTCGGCTCGAAGAGATCGGCGACGTTGACGCCGAGCGCACCGGCGATCCGCTTCAGCGAGGCGATGCTCGCATTCGCGCGTCCGCGCTCGACCTGGCTCAGGAAGCTCTCCGAGAGCTCGGCGCGGTCGGCAACCGTCCGGAGCGTCACGCGTCGCCGCTTTCGGATCGCGCGGAGCCGCTCACCGACGTCGATGCCGGTTTCCTCTGAAGGTGCCTGCACGCTCATCGAAGAAAACTGAAGCGACACTACTGCTCGCTTCAGCGTGATGCAACCGCGAATCGTGAGAGGGTTAGCGCCCGTGGCGACCATCGTCTTCTTCCCGGAGGGGGCGTACGGCCCGACGAACAACTGCGTCGGGATCGGCCAGATGCTGCGGGACCGCGGCCATCGGGTCGTCTTCGTCATCGAGGAGTCGTTCGCCGGCACTCTCGATGCGCAGGGATTCGAGGAGAGACTGATGCGGCTCGGTCCGCCACCCGAGGTCGACGAGGAGCCGGGACAGTTCTGGAAGGACTTCATCCGCGACACGGCGCCCGTCTTTCGCAAGCCGACGATCGAGCAGCTCTCGGAGTTCATCGAGCCGACGTGGCGCGCGCTATGCGACGGCGCCCGGTACGTGGACGACCGCCTGCGCGTGATCTTCGACGAGCTCCAGCCGAGCGTGATCGTGCAGGACAACGTCGTCGGCTTCCCGGCGATCCAGCACTCCGGGCGCCGCTGGGTGCGCATCGTGTCCTGCAACCCGCTCGAGCTGAAGGACCCGGCGATTCCTCCTGTTTTCTCCGGCTATCCCGCGGACGACACGAGTAATTGGGACGCGTTCCGAGCGGAGTACCTTCGCGCGATCGCGGAGTTGCACGGCGAGCTCTCGAGCTTCTTCGCTGAGCGCGGAGTGCCGCCCTTGCCCGAGGGGGAGTTCATCCACGAGTCGGAGTGGCTCAACCTCTACGTCTACCCGGCGGCGCTGGACTACCGACGTTCGCGGCCGCTCGGCCCCACCTGGCACCGCCTGGAGACGTGTGTCCGGCGAGCGGACGCTGAAGCCGGACTCCCGGAACACGTCGTAGCCGGAGGCGGCCGGCTCGTCTACCTGTCGCTCGGCAGCCTCGGGTCGGCGGACGTCGAGCTGATGAAGCGCCTCGTCAACGTGCTCTCCGGCTCGCCCCATCGCTTCGTCGTCTCGAAAGGCCCGCAGCACACCGAATTCGAGCTCGCCGACAACATGTGGGGCGAGGAGCTCCTTCCGCAGCCGGCGATCCTTCCACTCATGGACGCCGTGATCACCCACGCCGGCAACAACACGACTACGGAGTGCTTCCACTTCGGGAAGCCGATGATCGCACTGCCCATCTTCTGGGACCAGCACGACAACGCGCAGCGCGTCGCGGAGACCGGTTTCGGCATCAGGCTCGACACGTACGCGTTCGAGGAAGGCGAGCTGCTGTCTGCAATCGACGAGCTGCTCGCAGGTCGCGCGCTCTCCACGCGGATGGCCACGATCGCCGCAGAGGCGCAAGCCTCACCTGGAACCGTGAAGGCGGCCGACTTGATCGAGCAGCTCGTACGCGAGCCCGCGCCGGCGTTTCGCAACTAGGCCGGCTCCTCCAGTGTCCGGATGTCCCAGAGCGGGCGGCCGAGCTGGCTGTTGCTGAACGCCATCACCGAGATCTGCCGCGAGTCCGGATACTCGACAGCCTCCGGCGAAGGCCGGGTACTCGCCACCAGGTAGCGGACCGGATCGACGGTCCTGTTGATGAGCTGGTGCGCCCCCTCGGGACCGACCGGGAAGTGGACGACGTCGCCTTCCTCGAGCGTGCGCTCGCCTGCCGGCCCGCGGAGCGTCGGCCGGCCGCGCAAGACGACGAGCAGCTCCTCGGCGCCGTGGTGGAAGTGGTAGAAGCCGCTTGTCAGCTCAGGCGCGATCTCGTAGACGCTCGCACCGAGCTTCTCGCCGCGCGGCAGCCTCGTCGACTTGCCCGCCGCCCACTCTTCCTCGCTCTCGAACTCCCACTCATCGCTCCAGATGTTCGGCGTCGTTTTCACGTTCGACCTCCTTCGGGGCGTCATGATCGCGTGGTGGAGTCTTATCGCACCCCCGACGAGTGCTTCGAAGGTCTCCCCGGCTACGCGTTCGAGCCGCGCTACCACGAGCAGGACGGGCTGCGGATGCACTACGTCGAGGAGGGCGCGGGCGACCCTGTGCTCCTCCTCCACGGCGAGCCGTCGTGGGCATTCCTCTACCGCAAGGTGATCCCGCCGCTGGCCGCGGTCGCGCGCGTCGTGGCGCCCGACTACTTCGGCTTCGGCCGCTCGGACAAACCGACACGGATCGAGGACTATTCCTACGACTTCCACTACGGCTCGATCGAGCGGCTCGCGGACGAGCTCGACCTGCGCGAGACGACTGTCGTCGTGCAGGACTGGGGTGGCCCGATCGGCCTGCGGCTCGCCGTCGAGCGGCCGGACCGGGTCGGGCGGCTCGTGATCCTGAACACGGGGATCGGCGCCGGCCGCGCACCGTCACCAGAGTGGCTTCGTTTCCGTGAATTCATGCGCCGCGTGGGGACCGACCTGGTCCCAGGCCAGCTCGTCCAGATCTCGTGCGGGAACGAGCTCGCCGACGACGTGATCGAGGGCTACAACGCGCCGTTCCCGACACCTGAGTCAAAAGTCGGCGTGCTCGCGTTTCCCGAGCTTGTCCCGACCGAGATCGACCACCCGTCGGCAGCGAAGATGCTCGAAGTGCGCGCCGGTCTCGAGCGTTGGGAGCGCCCGGCGCTCGTCCTCTTCTCGGACTCCGACCCGATCTTCTCCACGGTCGCCGCCGAGCACATGGCGTCGCGGATCCCCGGCGCGGGACCCGCCGAGATCATCGCCGGCGCAGGCCACTTCCTTCAGGAGGAGAAGGGCGAGGAGATCGCGCAGCGGATCGTGCGCTTCCTCGCAGAGACCTAGGGGGAGGCTTGCCTCGCCCTCGATGTGAGCGCCAGATCCGGAGAGGCAAGCCTCGCCCCTACAACCCTAGGACCCGACGGTCCAGGTATCCCCGGAGTGGAGCAACGCTTCGAGGTCGCCCTCGCCCGACCGCTCGCGCGCGGTCTCGAGCTGCTCGCTCATCAGATCGTCGTAGACCGGCCGCTCCACGCTCCGGAAGACGCCAAAGGGAACAGCGCCGTCCGTTTCGAACGTGATCCGCGAGAGCGCGAACGCGAGGCTCGGCTCGCGCTGCGAGGCGTCGTGGACGAGCAACCCGTCCTCTCCCGCCTCCGCCACGTCGACCACCCGCGCCGAGCCGACCGCGTCCTGTACGACTCCCTTCTCACCCTCCACACCGAAGCGGATCGGCGCGCCGCTCTCGAGGTAGATCCGGTTGCCCTTGTCCTCGCGCACGTAGTCGAACGCGTTGTCGTTGTAGATGTTGCAGTTCTGGAGGATCTCGACGAACGCCGAGCCACGATGCCGCGCGGCCGCGCCGAGCACCTCGGTGAGGCCCTTCTTGTCGGTGTCGATCGCCCGCGCGACGAACGATGCCTCGGCGCCGATCGCGATCGAGAGCGGGTTGAAGGGGTAGTCGAGCGAGCCCATCGGGGTCGACTTCGTCACCTTCCCGATCTCGGACGTCGGCGAGTACTGGCCCTTCGTCAACCCGTAGATCTTGTTGTTGAAGAGCAGGATCTTGAGGTTGACGTTGCGGCGCAGCGAGTGGATCAGGTGGTTGCCACCAATCGAGAGCGCATCCCCGTCTCCGGTCACGACCCACACCGAGAGGTCGGGCCGACTCACGGCGAGGCCCGTCGCGATCGCCGGAGCGCGCCCGTGGATCGAGTGCATGCCGTAGGTCTGCATGTAGTACGGGAAGCGCGCGGCGCAGCCGATTCCGGACACAAAGACGATCCGCTCACGCGAGAGCCCGAGCTCGGGCATGAAGCCCTGGATGACGTTCAGGATCGCGTAGTCTCCGCAGCCCGGGCACCAGCGAACCTCCTGGTCGGACTTGAAGTCCTTCGCCGTCAACTGCACGAGGCCGTTCCTGTTGCCTTCGCTCTCGTCGCTCATCGTCTCTTCTCGTTTCCTCGCTTGAAGTTGCCGGTCGCCCTGGCCATCAGCAGCTGCAGCTCCTGCCCGCTGCATTCCGGAACGGCGGCCAGGAAGTTCTCTGCGAGCTTCCCCGCGAGCACCGTGGCCGGCCGCATGCTCCAGAAGATCGCGACCGTGCCGTCCTTCCGCTGCTGAAACGTGAACGGCTGCTCCTTCAACAACACGCCGCGCCGGTCGAGCGCCTTCTTCTTCGGCCTCATGAATCCACCAGCGCTGTGATCGCGTCCTCGAGCTCCGCCGCCCGGAACGGACGGCCTCGCACCTTGTTGTAGCCGATCGCATCCACCAGGAACTCGGCGCGAATCAGCATCCGGAGCTGGCCGAGGTTGATCTCCGGAATGAGGACACTTTCATAGGCACGCAGCACCTCGCCGGTGTTCCTCGGGAACGGATTGAGATAGTGGAGGTGCGCCGTCGCGACCTTCCTCCCGCTCGCGCGCACACGGCGCGTCGCCGCTCCGATCGCGCCGTACGTCGAGCCCCAGCCGAGGACGAGCGTGTCGGCGCCGCCCGGGTCGTCCACCTCGAGCTCGGGGATGTCCCGGGCGATCCCCGCGACCTTCGCGGCGCGCAGACGCACCATCAGGTCGTGGTTCTCGGGGTCGTACGAGACGTTTCCGGTCTCGTCCTCCTTCTCGAGCCCGCCGATGCGGTGCTCGAGGCCGGGTGTGCCGGGAATCGCCCAGGGACGCGCGAGGGTCTCGGCGTCGCGCCTGTAGGGGAGAAACGTCTCGCCGTCGTTCGGCTTCGTCGCGAACTCGGTCGAGATGTCGGCGAGCGCATTCACATCCGGGATCAGCCACGGCTCCGACCCATTCGCGAGGTACGCGTCCGAGAGGAGGAAGACGGGCGTCCGGTACTTGATCGCAATCCGGGCGGCTTCGATCGCGGCGTGGAAGCAGCCCGCGGGTGTCGAGGCAGCCACGACAGGAACCGGCGACTCGGAGTTGCGCCCGAACATGACCATCAACAGATCAGCTTGCTCCGGCTTCGTCGGCATCCCGGTCGAAGGTCCCGCGCGCTGGACATCGACGACGATCAGCGGGAGCTCGAGCGTCACGGCGAGCCCGACCGTCTCCGACTTGAGGACGATCCCGGGCCCCGCCGAGGTCGTTACGCCGAGCGCACCGCCGAAGGCTGCGCCGAGCGCGGCACCCGAGGCGGCGATCTCATCCTCCGCCTGGAACGTGCGCACCCCGAAATGCTTCAGATGCGCGAGCTGCTCGAGGACGTCAGAGGCCGGAGTGATGGGATAGGCGCCGAGGAAAAGCGGCAGCCCGGAGAGCTTGCTCGCCGCGATCAAGCCGTAGGTCAGCGCCGAGTTCCCCGAGATCTGCCGATACGTGCCCGGCTCGAGCTGCGCCGGTGCGATCTCGTACGAGATCGCGAAGTCCTCCGAGGTTTCGCCGTAGTTCCAGCCGGCCTTGAGCGCTCGCACATTTGCCTCGGCGATCTCGGGCCGCTTCGCGAACTTCGTCTCGATGAAGCCGAGCGTCCCCTCGATCGGGCGGTGGTAGAGCCACGACATGAGGCCCAGCGCGAAGAAGTTCTTCGAGCGCTCCGCCTCGCGGGAGGTGATGCCCTCGACCTCCTTGAGCGCCTCGATCGTCATCGACGAGAGCGCGACCTCGTGGACGTGAAAGTCGGAGACCGATCCGTCCTCGAGCGGATTCGACGCGTACCCGGCCTTCTGGAGATTCCGCTCCGTAAAGGCGTCGGTGTTGACGATGACCGTCCCACCTTTCGCGAGATCGCCGAGATTCACCTTGAGCGCGGCGGGGTTCATCGCGACGAGGACGTTCGGCTGGTCGCCGGGCGTCAAGATGTCGTGGTCGGCGAAATGGACCTGGAAGCCCGAGACGCCCGGCAGCGACCCCGCTGGCGCACGGATCTCGGCCGGGAAGTCGGGCAGGGTCGCGAGGTCGTTCCCGAAGACGGCGGTCTCGCTCGTGAAACGGTCGCCGGTCAGCTGCATGCCGTCACCGGAGTCGCCGGCGAAGCGGATCACGACCCGCTCGAGTTGTTCGACAGGCTTCGTCTTCGCTATGTCTCAGGTATAGCTGACATGGCGCACGCTGGCGGCACCGGAGTGAGGATCACCGAGCACATTCACATCGAACGGTCTCCCGAAGACGTGTGGGCGGTCGTCTCGGATCCCGGCACGCACACGGCATGGCGTCCAGCGCTCGTCGAGTTTCGCCTGATGTCGGAGGGCCGACTCGAGGTCGGCTCGCGGATCCGGGAAAGGATCCGCTGGGCTGGGCGGGAGATCGAGATCGACGACGTGGTGACCGCGCTGGACCCACCGCGACGCCTCGGGATGCGTGGGGGTTGGAAGGCCGCGGACTTCGAGCTGAACCTCCTGCTCGAACCCGCGAACGGCGGGACACGTGTTGCCTTCGACTGGTCATTCGACCCCAGGACCTTGCTCGTGCGCTTGGCGACTCCACTCCTCGGTCGCACTCTCAGGGGAGCGACGAGGGACGAGCTCGCAGGCCTAAAGGCCTACGTCGAGAACCGCCGCGCGTCCTCCGCTACTCGGCTTCGGCGAGGAGCGCCTGCAGGTCGAGCGGACGCGTGAACATGGCGAGGCTCTCGCCGTCGGACTGGCGCGGCCACTCGTCCCGCGGGCGGTCGCGGTAGAGCTCTACGCCGTTTCCGTCCGGATCGCGCAGATAGACAGCCTCGCTGGCGCCGTGATCGGACGCACCCTCGAGCGGGATGCTTGCGCGGAGAACGCGATGCACCGTCTCCGCGAGGCTCTTGCGGTCCGGGAAGCGGACCGCTACGTGGTAGAGCCCGGTCGTCCCGGCTGGCGGCGGCGAGCCGCCCTGCGATTCCCACGTGTTGAGCCCGATGTGATGGTGGTAGCCGCCCGCGGAGATGAACGCCGCTTGATCACCCATCCGCGCCTGCTCCTCGAACCCGAGCACGTCGCGCCAGAAGCCGAGCGCGCGGTCAAGGTCGGCCACCTTGAGATGGACATGGCCGATGTCAACCCGGGGGTCGAGCGTGCTCACTGTCTGCCTCCTCCTCGTCGTCGACGGGCACTGCTTCCTCTTCGACTTCCTGTTCGACCGGCACCGTAACCGTCGGAAGGGGTCGCGGAGAGATCGCGATCCCTGCGAGAACCCACACGACGACAGCCAGCCAGTGCACCCCGATCACGTCCGTCTGCAGACCGAGGAGGAGGATCGCCGAGAACGCCGCACCCAGCCAGGGCTCTCTTCGCAGGAGCAGGAGCAGGAGCGCGAGGCTCCAGAGCACGAACGCGGCCATCCCGACGACCCCTGCGTCCACGCCGAGCTCGGTGTACGTCGACTCCCCGGCTTTGATCTCGACGTCGGTGCGCTTGGCGACGACGCCGGCGTTCCCGAGGCCGTAGCCCCGCGGATGCTCGAGGACCGTCTCGATCCCGTCACGGAGGTTGCGAAGATGGCTCCGGGTCGAGGACTCGCCTGGCGAAAACGGGTCGGAGCTGTCGCCCGGCTCGCGCTCCGCGTTCTCGCGCAGGAACCCGAGCTCCTCCGGGGTGTAGCTCGTCGAGGGGCCGAGCGTCGGGTACGCGGCGAGAAACGCGGCCGCGGCGGTGAGGGAGGCGAGGGCGAGGACAACGAGGCGGAGCCGTCGCTGCACCAACGCAAGGACGACGAGCCCGACCGCAAGTGCGGCGAAGGCAGCGCGGGTGTGCGTGTAGAGGAGGCCGGCGTAGAGGACAAAACCGAGCAGACCCCACCACCAGCGAAACGGCCGGGCCGCCACGTAGACGAGCGCTACGACCAGCGCGTAGGCGCTCGCGAGCGGCGACAGGAAGGTCGAGACGAGACGCCGCTGCGGATTTCCTTCGTCGCCTGTGTTGTAGACCCAGTTCTCAGGGAGTCCCGAGAGACCCTCGTAGTCGAGGCCGAGTTGCTCCCGATACCAGCTCCCGACTCCCGACTCCCGCCACGACTGGAGGCTGATCAAGGCCAGGTCGAGGAGCCCGACGGCTGCGACCCCGGCTGCGGTGAGTGCGACCACCCCGCCAAGCAAGCTTCGATCCTTCCACCATCCGGCCAGCATCCGGCCGAGCGCATAGGCCGCGACGGGAAGCAGGTGGTGCCGCAGAGCAAGGAGCTCGCCACGCGTCGTCGCCTCCCCACCGAGCCAATCCTGCGGGAGCACTCCGTAGGCGAGGATCACGACCGTGTAGCTCACCGCCAGCACGTCCGCGACGACGAGCGCCGGGCGCCCTCGCACCTTCCACGCGACGACGACGAGCGCGACGAGGAGGAGCGCTTCCTTCCAGGCAGCGGCGACATCGAGCACGGTGCCGCGCATGCCGTTCTCCCACAACTGCGCCATCGCGGCGTTGTGGAGGGCGAGCCCGACGACGAGCGCGACAAGTGCTGCGCGGCCGAAGGTCTCAGTCGACAATGGCCACCAGCGTCAGCCCGAGGTTGACGATACGCACACGCCCGGGAAAGAGCGACTCGAACCCGGCGGGTGAGAGCAGGTTGATCTCCTTCGCGAAGCTCTTTCCGACCGCCTCGTAGGCTTGGTTCGCGGCCCGCTTCGGCAGCCAGTGAACGAGGGGGAGTCGCGTGTGCACCTCGATCGGAAACCGCCGGTTCGGCGTCGTGATGAACACCCGCCGGCCGACGCGCAGGGCCTCGGACACGAGCTTCCGCTGCCGCTCGCGATCACCCACATGCTCAATCACTGCGTTCGAGAACACGATGTCGAAGGCGCCGTCCTCGAAGGGGAGCGCGCACGCATCGCCCTGCACATAAGGAACATGCGGGTAGCGAGCTCGGAACTCGTCGCCGTCCTGGAGCCCCACCGCGGTGATCCGCTCCGGCCAGGGGTAGAGCTCCTCGAAGAAGTTGAGCGTCCCGCAGCCGTCTCCCTCGCCGAAGGCGAGCTCGTCCGCGCCGACATCGAGCACGGTCGTGTCCGCGGTGGGCCGCAACGTGTCGAAGAAGAGCCGGAGCTTGCGTTTGCGGGAGCGTAGGGAAACGGCGTCGACGAGGCGCACGCAAGTAAGTATCCGCTCCGCGCTGGAGAGTAGGGTGCTCTTCGTGGTCGAGGCCGCGATCCGACCGAAGGGCCTCTACTCCCTGAGGCTGACAGCGAGGACCGAGACGTGGACGGCGCGGCTGCCCGGCGAGCGCTGGGCCGAAGCCCGGCAACTCCACGACGGCAAGGTTCTCGTCCGTGCGTCGTGCGAGCGGTCGATTGAAGAGGCACGCTTTCTGCTCGCCCTCGACGACGACACGAGCCATTTCCATCGTCGCTTCGCGCGCGACCCACTGCTCGGTCCCTCCGTTCGCGTGCTGCGCGGGCTTCGTCCGACCCGGACTTCCACCGTGGCGCACGCCACCCTGCGCGCGATCTGCGGGCAGCTCATCCAGTCGAGCCGCGCTCGCCAGATCGAGCGCACGGTGATCCGGGCCGGAGGCGAGAGTCCGCCGAGTGGCGAGGCGCTCGCGCGTCTCTCTCCTGCCGCGCTAGCAGGCTGTGGGCTCGCGACGAGCCGTGCGGCCACGCTCGCGCGGCTCGTGCGGACGATCGACCTCGAGTCGTTGAAGAGCGCCCAGCCCGCGACGGCGCTCGCGAGGCTCCGCCGTGAGCGCGGAATCGGCCCGTGGAGCGTCGGCGTCATCGCGCTGCATGGCCTCGGCCGCTACGACACCGGCCTGGTCGCGGATCTCGGTCTCGTGAGGCTTTTTGCCTCGCTCCGCGGGCGCTGGCCCGAGCAGCCGGCCGAGACCGCGGAGCTCCTCGCGCCGTACGAAGAGTGGCAGGGGCTGGCGAGCGTGTTCCTGCTCGCCGGGTTCGCGAGGGGTCTCGTCCCCGGCGCGAGCGCCGACCGCGCGCGACTCGTTCGCCGCACGCGCGCGGCCTAGACTCCGCGCATGGTCGATCCGCGCAAGATCGCGATCCTCGGAGCGGGGCGGATCGGCGAGGCGCTCATCTCCGGCTTGCTCTCGTCCGCGTGGCGGAAGCCGGCGGAGATCGCGGCGACCTCACGCCGCGCCGAACGGGTCGCCGAGCTCCGCGAGCGCCACGGCGTCGAGGCGACCCTCTCGAACCACGACGCTGCTGCTGGGGCCTCCCTCGTCGTGATCGCCGTGAAGCCACAGGACATCGAGGGCCTGTTGGGCGAGATCGGCGGACTGATCCTCCCAGAGCAGACCGTTCTCACCATCGCCGCCGCGATCCCGACCGCGCTGATCGAGGGCCGCCTCTCCGCAGGCGTGCCGGTCGTGCGCGCGATGCCGAACACGCCGTCGACTGTGCACGAGGGGATCGCTGGACTTTGCGCCGGGGCGCACGCGGGAGATGAGCACCTCGACCTGGCCGAGGAGGCGCTCTCGCACCTCGGCGCTGTCGTCCGCGTCCCCGAAAGCGCGATGGACGCGATCACCGCTGTCTCCGGCTCCGGGCCCGCCTACTTCGCGCTGCTGGCGGAGGCGATGATCGAGGCAGGAATTCTCCTCGGGCTCTCGCGCGAGATCTCGACGCAGCTCGTCGTGCAAACCATGCTCGGAACCGGTAAGCAGCTCCGTGACGAGAAGATGCACCCGGTCGAGCTGCGGGAGATGGTCACGTCTCCCGGCGGAACGACGATCGCGGCGATACGAGAGCTCGAGATGGCCGGCGTGCGGGCGGCGTTCCTCAACGCGATCCAGGCCGCGATGGTGCGCGCCCGCGAGCTCGCCTCTG
>JBBDMN010000178.1:0-3489 GCA_040878305.1 Gaiellaceae bacterium | reverse complement strand
AACGCCATGCGTGGCGCGAGCTCGATGTCGATCGCGAACCCGAGGGCGCCCGCCAGGAAGAGACGCGGTTCCGGGCCCACCGTCGTCCCCGAGACCTCGATTTCCTCGCCGTTCGCCGCGACGACCACGCGAACGAGATTTGTGTAGTGCCGAGACGCGGCGAAGCGCTGTTCGGAGACCTCGATTCCCCGCTCCGCCGCGATCACGGGAGCGTTCACGTAGTTGACCGTCTGGTCGACGCGATCCTGGAAGACGCCGTTCAAGGCAGCGACGGTGAGGAGGCGCGTGTCGTACTCGGAGAGCGGCCCGTGCGCAGCGACGACGATGCGAGACAGACGGCCGCTGACGAGCGCGGTCGCAAGCCGCCCAAGCTTTGCCGCGAGCGGGATAAAGGGACCGAGCACCTCGAGGTCCGCCTGGTCGACGACGGGGATGTTCACCGCCGTCTGCACGAGCTGGCCGTCGAGGGCGGCGGCGACCTGCTCCGCGATGATGAGGCCTGCCCTGTCCTGGGCCTCCGTCGTCGAGCCGGCGAGATGGGGCGTGACGACGACCTGCTCGAGCCCGAGGAGCGGACCTGCGTACGGCTCGGACTCGAACACGTCGAGAGCAGCGCCCGCCACCTTCCCAGACGCGATCGCCTCGATCAGAGCGGCCTCGTCCACGAGGCCTCCGCGAGCAGCGTTCACGATTCGCACGCCATCACGCATCCCCGCGAAGGCGTCCCTCCCGACCAGCCCGCGCGTCTCGTCGTTCAGCGGTAGATGGAGGGTGATCACATCCGCCTGCGCGTAGAGATCTTCGGGCGTCGCCGCGGGCTCCACGCCTAGCTCGCGGAAACGCTCCAAGGCGACGAAGGGGTCGTACGCGACAACTCGCATCCCCAGCCCGAGCGCCCGGCGTGCGACCTGCCATCCGATGCGACCGAGACCAAGCACGCCGAGCGTCTTCCCGGCGAGCTCGATTCCCGCGAAGCGCTCCCGCTCCCAGGTTCCCGCGGAGAGCGTCGCATGAGCTTGCGGGATGTTGCGGGCGACGGCGAGCAGCAGCGCGATCGTGTGCTCCGCCGCGGAGACGACCGTGGCCTCCGGGGCGTTTGCGACGACGATTCCCCTGCGCGTGGCTGCGTCCACATCGACGTTGTCCACCCCCACTCCGGCTCGGCCGATCACTTTGAGGCGCCCGGCTTGCTCGATGAGCCCGGCGTCGAGCTGCGTCCCCGACCGGACGACGATCGCGTCGAACTCGCCGATGATCGACGCGAGATCGGACTCGAAGTCCTCGACCACCTCGAAACGGTCACGGAGAAGCTCGAGCCCGGAGTCGGCGATCGGCTCCCGGACGAGAACCCTATGCACGGACTGCTACGCGGTACGCTTCGAGCGCGCTCGCCACAGCGACGCCGCGTTCGATGTCCGCTCCGCGCTCGACGAGAAGCGCCTCCACCGCCGCGAGCGCGGTCGTGATGTCGAGCACGTCGTAGTAGCCGATGTGGCCGATGCGGAACATGCGCGATGCGAGCTCGCCATGACCCCCGGCGACCGTGATCCCGAAGCGCTCTCGGAGCGCGAGGACGAGCTCGCGGGCGTCGATCTCTCCCGGTACCAAGATCGCGGTGACGACAGCCGCGCGTTCCTCATCCGGCGAGAAAAGCTCGAGACCCATCGCCTTTGCTCCCTCGCGACACGCCCGCCCGAGAGCGGCGTGCCGCGCGAATACCGCTTCGAGCCCTTCCTCGAGGAGCATCCCGAGAGCCGCGTCGAGCGAGACGACGAGCGAAACCGCCGGGGTGAACGGCGTCGTCCCCGTCTCGAGCGATGCTTGCAGCTTCGTCCAGTCGAAGTAGAACCGGGGCGTCGTCGTTCGCGCGCAGCGCTCCCATGCTCGCGGTGAGACGGTCGTGAGCGAGAGGCCGGGCGGAGTCATCAGCGCCTTCTGCGAGCCGGCGACGACGACGTCGAGATCCCAGGCGTCGGCCTCGAGCGGGACAGCGCCGAGACTGGACACGGCGTCGACCACGGTGACCGCGCCTGCCTCCCGCGCCGCCTGGGCAAGCGCCTGGACGTCGGCGACAACACCCGTCGATGTCTCGGAGTGGACGAGGAAGACGACCTCGGCTCCCGTCTCCTCCACCCTCGCCCGGACATCGTCGGGTCGGGGAGTCTCGCCCCACGCGTAGCGAAGGTCCTGGACATCGGCGCCGTAGACAGTGGCGAGGGCAGCCCAGCGGTCACCGAACTCCCCCGCGCTGACGGCGAGCACGCGCTCGCCCGGCGAGAGCAGATTTACGACCGCGGACTCGAAAGCACCCGAGCCGGAAGCCGTGAAGAGGAGAACGTCGTTCTTCGTCCGGTAGATCTCCTGCAGCCGCTCGAGGCAGCGCAGCATCAGCTCGCGAAAGTCGGGCCCCCGGTGGTGGAGAACCGGCTGCGCACCCGCTGCCAGCACCTCGGGAGGAACCGGGGTCGGACCCGGCGCCATCAGGTAGCGCTTACCCGCCATCGAGCATGAGCCTAGCTCGCGTTCTCTTGTTCGGCCGACCTCCGCAAGAACGTTGTAGGGGCGACGCATGCGTCGCCCCTGGGGAACGCAGTGTGGTCGAGGGCGAGGCTTACCTCGTCCCTACACCCGTTGGCAGCCTCAACGCGGACGATGGCCGGAGAACGACATCAGCTGCTGGAAAGTCGGGCGGTTCGTCCAGCGCATCGTGTCGGGAAGCACGCCCGACGTGAAGCGGATTCGCTCCGCGGTCGCGTCAGCCCGCCATGCAGAAGGAGCCGGGCCCTGCTTCGCTTCGAGCTCCGCCGCGGCCGCGTCGAGCGCCGCCCACAGTGCGACGCGGCAGCTCGCGAGCACCCCTGCGCCGCAGTAACGCCGCGAAAACGCCCCGCGCACGGGTTGGTCGAGGAGCGCGCGCAGGTCCTTGTCCACGTAGCCGTACCACCCGGAGATGTACGCCGACCCGCTGGGGGCGGGGTCATCGCTTCTTCCGTGGAGCACAGCCAGCCGGTCGACGAGCGGCCCAAGTACAGGAGACATGACCGCGTCCCCGAGCCGCGGCCAAGCGGCGTCCAGCACTGCCGCCCCGGGATCGTCGATCTTCCCGTCGAGCTCCCGGTCGATCCTACTCGCCCCCGCCACGCGCCACGCGTCGACGAGGGTGACCGCGGCTTCGGCACGGGCGCTTGGAGCCGTCCCCGTCCGGAGCACGGCTCTGATCGACGGCCAGACATCTGTTAGGCGCAGGTCTTGGGTAGCCGCCGCGTTCGTCGCACCCGTGACGCCCGCCAGCGTGTGCTTTCGCTTACTTGCGAGCGCAGGACGGAGGAGCTCGACGCGCTGCACCGAGCCGTAGGAGAAGTTCGAGTCGGCCCCGCCCACGTCCGCCGCTGCCTTGTTGTTCCAGTTGAGGATCAGCCCCGACTTCGGATTGACAGCGCGTGCATGACCCTCGAAGGGCAGGAACCCGCGCCAGTCGTACTCGCCGGT
>JBBDMN010000177.1:0-3494 GCA_040878305.1 Gaiellaceae bacterium | reverse complement strand
AGACTGGAATCCTCGCGCGGATTCCAGTCGCGCAGAATCCCTAAAGCGGCCGCTTCGCGGCCGGAGCGCTGCTCGTTCACTCGAATGTACGAGTGCATCAAACCTGAACGCCTCGCGCGGGAATCCCGACTCGAGGGGTGAGAATGCGGGGCCCGTCGGCGGTGATCGCGACCGTGTGCTCGAAGTGAGCAGAGAGGGAGCCATCGGCGGTCGAGATCGTCCAGCCGTCCTCGGCGACGAGAATCTCGGAGCTTCCGGCCGTGATCATCGGCTCGATGGCGATAGTCATGCCCTCCGAGAGGCGCGGTCCGCGCCCGGGCTCGCCGACGTTGGGGACGTGCGGGTCCTCGTGGTAATGACGACCCACACCATGCCCCACCAGGCTGCGGACTACCGAGAAACCTGCGCCCTCGACGACCGTCTGCACCGCGTGCGACACGTCGCCGACGCGGTTCCCGACTTGCGCCTCGGAGATCCCCGCCGCGAGCGCGTCCTGGGCGACGTCAAGAAGCCGCTGTGCTTCGGGCTCGATCTCGCCGACGCCGAATGTGTAGGCGCTGTCCGCGATGTACCCGTCGAGGGTGACCCCCACGTCGATCGTGACGACGTCGCCCACGGAGACCTCGAACCGGTCAGGGATCCCGTGCACGACGACCGCATTGGGCGAGATACATATCGCCTTCGGATAGCCCTTGTAGCCCTCCGAGGTCGGAATGCCGCCGTGCCCGCGGATGAAGTCGTCCGCTGCCGTATCGAGGTCCTCGGTCGTGACACCCGGGCGAATCAACGTCCCGACATGCGCGATGGTCTCCGCCACCAGCGCACCTGCGGCCGCGATCTTCTCGATCTCTCTCGGGCTCTTGCGGATGATCACGTGCTTCGCACCGCCTCGGGGTCAGACCCCATGGTTCGCACCCGGGTGAGGGCGTCCTCGATTGCAGCCGAGACCTCGTCCACCGTCCGCTCCCCGTCCACCGGGTGCATCTTCCCGTCCGAGCGATAGCGCTCGACGACAGGCTCGGTGAGCCCGTGGTAGAGACGCAGGCGGTTGCGGATCACATCGGGAGCGTCGTCGCGCCGGCCTTCGTCCGCTCCTCGCTCGAGCAACCGCTCGAGTGCTATCTCGTCGCTGACCTCGAGGAGGAGCACGACGTCGAGCGGCTTCTCGATCTCCTCGAGCATCGCATCGAGGGCCTCTGCCTGGGGAACCGTGCGCGGGAAGCCGTCAAGGACGAACCCTTGCTCGTCAGCGATCCGCACGCGGATGAGGTCGACCATGAGATCGTCGGGAACCAGGTCCCCACGCTCGAGGATCGGCTGCACGCGCCGGCCGAGGTCGCTGTCCTCGGCGACTGCCGAGCGCAGGATGTCCCCCGTGGCGACGTGCGGGACGTCGTATGCCATCGCGATCCGCTTCGCCTGCGTGCCTTTCCCGGATCCCTGCGGACCTAGGATCAAGATTCTCATGTCAGCGCCGTTCGAGGGCGAGGCACGCCCCGCCCCTACTTGAGGAAGCCTTCGTAGGAGCGCATCATCATCTGCGACTCCATCTGGCGCATCGTGTCGAGCGCAACGCCGACCGCGATCAGCACGGACGTTCCGCCGAGCGCTCCTGCACTCGCCTGGGAGAACCCACCGTAGGCGATGAACAGGCTTGGCGCGACCGCGACGATCGCCAGGAAGAGCGCGCCCGGCAGGGTCAGGCGGGAGAGGACGCGGTCCAGATACTGGGCGGTCGGAGGCCCGGGACGGATCCCGGGGATGTAGCCGCCGTGCCGGCGCAGGTTGTCGGCCTGATCCACCGGGTTGAACTGCACCGCGGTGTAGAAGTAGGTGAAGATCACGATCATCACGCCCTCGATGAGCAGGTAGATCCAGTCGCCCGGCTGGAAGTACTCATTGACGAAGTCCTGCGTCACCGGGAAGTACTGCGCCATCGTGGGCGGGAAGGCGAGGATCGCCGCGGCGAAGATGATCGGGATGACCCCGGCCATGTTGACGCGCAGCGGCAGGTAGGTCGACCCGCCAGCAGTCATCCGGCGGCCCACCATCCGCTTCGCGTACTGGATCGGGATCCGGCGCTGACCCTCTTGCACGAAGACGACCGCGGCCACGATCGCCAGCGCGATCAGCGGGTAGAAGAGCTTCTCCATCGGGCCGCCGTTCCACCAGGCGGCGATTCCGATCGGGGCGCCGATCAAGATCGACGCGAAGATCAGGATCGAGATTCCGTTGCCGACTCCTCGCTTCGTGATCAGCTCGCCCATCCACATGAGGAGGGCTGTCCCCGCGGTGAGCGTGGTGATGATGAGCACGAGCTCGCCCGACCCTGCGTCGAGCGCGCCCTCGGTGCGGAAGAGGAACGCGTACCCGGTCGCCTGCGCCGCTGAGAGCACGATCGTCAGATAGCGCGTGTACTGCGTGATCTTGGCGTACCCCGCCTCACCTTCCTTCTGGAGCTCGGCGAGTCGCGGCACGACGACGGTCATGAGCTGGAGGATGATCGACGCCGTGACGTACGGCATGATCCCGAGCGCGAACAGCGAGAACTGCGAGAGCGCGCCGCCGGAAAACAGGTTGAGCAGACCGAGGACCGTGTCGCCACGGCCCGAGAAATAGTTCTCGATCGTCTCCGAGTTGACGCCCGGAGCGGGGATCCACGAGCCGAGCCGGTAGACGGCGAGGATCATGGCTGTGAAGAGGACGCGCTCCCGGAGCTCTGGCACCCGCCACGCGTTGGCAAGCCAGGAGAACATCGACTATTCGGCCGCCTCGTCGTCCTCGGTGGGCTCGGGAGCCGCTTCGTCCGCCTCCACCTCCGCCTGGGTGTCGGGCTCGATCGTCTCCGGCTCGTCGGCGGTGGGAGCGGGTGCGGCCGCCTTGTGGCGCTTCTTCTTCTTCTTGACCGGCTCGCCCCGGAGCCAGCTCACAGAGCCGCCCGCGCCTTCGATCTTCTCGACCGCAGACTTCGAGAACCCGTGTGCGGACACCGAGAGCTTCTTCGTGAGCTCTCCCTCGCCGAGCACCTTCACATCGACCGACAGCTTGCGGACGAGGCCGACGGCCTTGAGCGTCTCCGGCGTCACCTCGGCGCCGGCCTCGAACCGCTGCTCGAGGTCGCGGAGATTGACCGGCTGCGAGTACGTCCGAAACGGGCCGATCGGCATCGCATCCGCGGACGTATTCCCGCGCAGCTTGCCGAGGCGCATGTCGATCGGCATCTGGCCGCCCTCAAACCCGGCGGGCATCTTGTGCGAGCCTGCGCGGGACTTCTGACCCTTGATTCCGCGGCCCGAATAGCGGCCCTTGCCCGACCCCAGCCCGCGGCCGACCCGCTTGCGGGCCTTCCGTGGCTGTGCGGGCTCGAGGTTGGAGAGATTCAGCTCCTCGCTCGCCACTAGTGCTCCCCGCCGTAAGTACGGTCGTGATTCGCCGGCGAGAACCGAGCAGGCCTAGGACGCAGGGAGCGCCAATATTGGTGAATATTGGCGCGA
>JBBDMN010000176.1:0-3495 GCA_040878305.1 Gaiellaceae bacterium | reverse complement strand
CGCGCGAGGACTGGCGGGCGATCGAGCGCGTCGACGCTCGAACGCCGCGCTGGCCATAGAGCAGGCGAGGTGCGCCGAGCGGCGCCGAGATTGGAGGGAACGTTCGAGCGACCGGAGGACGTACTCCCCGGGGGCGGAGCCGTCATGCGAGCATTCTGGCATCGACACGGGGCCAAGCCGCAGGTCAGCCCTTCGCGATCGCAGGATCGTGCGCCGTCGGCGTCTCGTCGCGGCTGCGGCCATCGTCGCAGTCGCCGCAGTGATCGTGTCCATAACGGTGCGGTCGGTCCGCGGTGGCGACCCGTCGGCCGTCCTCGTACCTCGTATGCAGGCCACCACCGTGGACGCGCTCGCCTACGACGATTCGCAGGACGAGGATCTCGAGCGCAGCGCCGCACTCGGTCTCAGCCATCCGCTCTACGCGAAGAGCCCAGGCGGCGTGTTCGCGACCGCACGACGCACCGAGTCGTTCCGGCCTCTCGTCGAGGAAGCGGTGGCGGACAGCGGCTTCGACGCGGACGTCGTCGAGGCGATCGTGTTCCTCGAGAGCGGCGGACGCCCGGACATCATCGCCGGCGGCGACCCGGTCGCCGCCTCCGGGTTGACCCAGATCCTGGCCGAGACGGCGCAGAGCTTCCTCGGCATGAGTGTGGATCTAAACCAGAGTCGAGCGCTCACGGTGAGGATTGCGGGCGCCGTGGAGCGCGGGAACGTCACCCAGGCGGAGCGTTTGCGCGAGCGGCGGCGCGCGATCGACGCGCGCTTCGACCCCGAGCAGGCGCTCGCCGGCACGATCCGCTACCTCTCGACCGCGCGGGAGCGGCTCGGGCGGGACGACCTCGCGGTCGTCTCCTACCACATGGGAATCGGGAATCTGACGAACGTCCTGCGCGCCTACGCGAGCTCCGACTCGGACATCGCCGTCCCCGACCTCGTCGAGGAGCAGGACCTCTCCTGGGTCCGCGTGTTCTTCGACACGGCACCGGATCGCAATGGCGCAGCCCACGAGCTGCTGGCTCGGCTGGGAGACGACTCGCCGACGTACTACTGGCGCGTGCTCGCGGCGCAGGAGATCATGCGGCTCTACCGCGACGACGCCGATGGTCTGCAGGAGCTCGATCTGCTGCACGGGTCGAAGGGGAGCGCCGAGGAAGTACTCCACCCACCCTCGGAGACAGAGCGCTTCGCCGATGCGGTCGATCTCGTGCGAGCGTGGGATACCCACGCGCTCCAACCGCTCCCGATCGATCTCGGCCTCGGATTCGAGGTCGACCGCACGATGGGCGAGCTCGCTCCACAGCTCGGACAGCCGACGGAGCTCTATCGCGGCCTGCGCGTCGAGGCTCTGGCGTTGCTCGTCTACATGGCCGGCCGCGTGCAAGCGCAGAGCGGCGCGACCCAGCCACTCGAGGTGACGAGCACGGTGCGAGACGACGCGTACCAACAGCTGCTCAGGGACGGAAACCCCGAGGCCACCGGCGGCTACTCCCTGCACACGACCGGGTACGCGTTCGACATCCGCCGCAAGTACGAGTCGGGCGCGCAGGCGCAGACGTTCCAGTTCGAGCTCGATGACCTGACTGCACGCGGCCTGATCGCGTGGGTGCGCGAGCCGGCGGCGATCCACGTGACCGTCGGGCCGGAGGCGAAAGCTCTTGTACCGTTGATGCTCGAGCCTGCAGGCTGAGTTTCGGCACCGTAACCGCTTAGTTTCGCGGCCCGCCTCAGTCGGTACCTCGACCCGATCAACCGACCGATAGGAGTGCGTCACCATGAGAAAGCTCGTTGAATCAACCTTTGTGACGCTCGACGGGGTCATCAGCGCCCCCCAAGAGTGGAGTCCTCCCTACTGGGACGACGAGCATGCGAGCTACGCCCGCAAGCTGCTCTTCGCGGCCGACGCCCTCCTGTTAGGGCGTGTGACCTACGAAGGATTCGTCCAGGCGTGGCCGTCGAGAACTGGTGATGACTACTCCGACCGGATCAACAGCCTCCCCAAGTACGTCGCCTCGAACACCCTCGAGAAGGCCACGTGGAACGCGACGATCCTCGAGGGAGACGTCGCCGAGGCGGTTGCCAAGCTCAAGCAAGAGCCCGGGGAGAACATCCTGAAGTTCGGCACGGGCGAGCTCGATCGGGCATTGATCGGCCACAACCTCGTCGACGAGTTCCACTTCTGGGTGTTCCCGGTGCTGGCCGGAAGCGGGCAGCGGCTCATCGAGGGCATCGAGGTGACGCATCTGAATCTCGTCGACACGACGACGTTCGCCTCCGGGATCGTCGTCCTCACATACGCACCCAAACGTTAGGGGAAGCTCGCGCTGCCGGGATCGAGGTCGAGGCGGCCGCCATCGCGGCACTCGGGCGGTACGCGGTACTCGAAGCTTCCTCCGCCGCGTAGCGCGTTCTCCGTGAGCTGCTGTCGCATCAGCTGCCGCGCTCGTTCCTCGGAGAGCCCAAGCCGCTGCCCGATCTCCACGCCCGACTGCAGCGCGTAGCACTCGGTCGTCCCCTCGTCCCTGACCCCGCGGAGATGCCACGACTCGTGCGCGAGGACCGCGATCGCGCGAGCGGTCTGGCTTCCTCGTACTTCGTCCTCGAATGCGAGCCGATAGAGGTCGAGGCAGATCTCTGGCGTCAGGTACGCGCGTTCGCCTCCGACCTCGGCGACGCCGTCGGCGTGCTGGACGGCGCCGACGAAGTCGCGCGACTCGTCGCAGTAGATCGACACCGGCTTGTCGGCGACCAGCGAGGCCTGGTCCGAGAAGCGCTCCACCGCTTCGAGGCGTGTGCTCCCGTCGAGCGAGTCCCAGCCGGTGCGGCTCTCGACGAACCAGATTGTCAGTCCGAGGAAGCCGATGATGCCGAGCCCGACGAGGAACCGGCGGACAGGAGCGACCGAGCGCCACTGCTCGGGATCGAGCTCCGCCGGCTCGTCTGCGTCCTCCGGCGAGTCGTGCATGTCGGCGAGGAGCTCCTCCAGCTCCTCGGCGCTTTCGCCCGAGTACGCGACCCAGACCTCCTCGTCTCCCCGCCGAACGAGCACGAGGTCATCCGTCTCGAGGTCGTAGCCGTAACGGTCGCGGTCGACGTCCTGCGGCTTCCGGTCCGGCCGCGACGACGGCGTCGAGCGGAGAGCGCCGACCAGGAAGTTCAGCTCGAGCGCGAGCGCGATCAGGAACACGAGCAGGACCGGTACCGCCGAGCGAAACTCGTAGGGCCCGAAAATCCACGCGAGCACGAAGACGACCAATGCAACGCGCACGATCGTCGCGGGACTCAGAAGCGAATTCGGGCGTTCCCCCACGCCTCGAAGGTAGCTCCGGCTGACACCACCGCGGCGACATATGGGACGCGGAAGACCTGACCCCGGTTCCACGTTGCCTCAGTAGAGCGCTTGGGACTGGCTCTAGGGCATGCCCTTTCTGTTGGGGTTGGCCACCCACTGTTCGATCGCATCCATGAAGACCCAGACGTCCCCCTGAGTCGGGTGTA
>JBBDMN010000175.1:2666-3531 GCA_040878305.1 Gaiellaceae bacterium | reverse complement strand
CCAGCTTCGCTCGAAGGTCCCACGCGTCGTCAAATCAAGAGCGGGGGTTACGTACTTCGCCGTTGCCGGCGCGTATCCCGTGGCGGTCGCCGTGACGGTGGCGGCAACCGACGAGGGGAGCAACGACCGGTAGCTGACGACGTACTCGTTCGACAGCTGCGCGCCGATCTCCGAGAAGATCCCCTCGAGCGCCTTTGGGTTCTCGCTCACGACATACGTTCCGCCGGTCTGCCCAGCGAGGTTCTGGAGCGTCCCCGGGTCGTACTCAGGCGAGCGCAGCCCCACGGAGATCACCCGGACATTGGCCGCGGTGAGTGCGTCGAGGGCCTCTGTGACGCTCGCCTGCACACCCCGGCGGTGTCCGTCGGAGAGCAGCACTGCGGTCATCCGCGGAAGTCCTTGATCCTCTGCGAGCTCTGCAGCCTCGATCAGGGCGTCGTAGATGTGCGTGCCCTCGGCGGTCGCCGGTTCCTGAGCGACCGCAGCAGCGAGCGCCTCGCTGTCGGTGGTGAAGTCGGTGAGTACCGTGATTTCCGGGTTGTAGGCGATGACCGCCACCGGAAGGTCGGCTTTCCGCTGCGCCAGGAACGCCCTCGCGGCGACCATCGCGCCGGCGATCGGAGCGCCCTTCATGCTGTTCGAGGCGTCGATGAGGAGGATGGCCCCGCTCGACTTGGTGCCGCTCGTGACGGAGAGCCCCTGGACGGCTCCACCGTTCTCCGAGACCTGGAAGTTCGTCAGCGACGTCCGCTCGGGAGTCCGGTAGATGTAGACGCGGTCGGGGAACCCTGAGTCCTGCGCCTCGCGGAGCGTCGGTGCTCCTCCCTGTCCGAGGGCGAGTCCGGGCATGACGAGCGCGGCCGCA
>JBBDMN010000175.1:0-2656 GCA_040878305.1 Gaiellaceae bacterium | reverse complement strand
AAGCCGCGCTCGCTACTGCAATCCGTACGAGGGACCTCACGCCGTGGCGCCTCGTCGCTCGTCGAGCACTGTGATCCTCTCGCCGAACATGCTCTGCGGTAGCTCGATGCCACGTTTCTTGAACTTGTCGAGGAAGACCGGTCGAAGCCCGGTCGGGCGGAGCGCACCGGTAATCGTGCGATCGGGCGCGACCGACTGGATCTCGAACTCGAAGATGTCCTGGAGCTGGATCACGTCCGACTCCATCCTCAGCACTTCCGTGACCTGGACCACCCGCCGCGAGCCGTCTTCCATACGGTCGATGTGGATGAGCAGGTCGAGAGCCGCCGAGACGTGCTGGCGGATCGCCCGCAAGGGCAGGTCGTAGCCGGCCATCATCACCATCGTCTCGATGCGGTGAAGGGCGTCACGCGGTGAGTTCGAGTGCACCGTCGAGATCGATCCGTCGTGACCGGTGTTCATGGCCTGGAGCATGTCCAGGGCCTCCGCGCCACGAACCTCGCCGACGATGATCCGATCGGGCCGCATGCGGAGCGAGTTCCGGACGAGGTCGCGAATTGGAATGTGGCCCTCGCCCTCGATGTTCGGCGGGCGCGCCTCGAGCCGGAGGACGTGCCGCTGGCTCAGCTGGAGCTCGGCTGCGTCTTCGATCGTGACGATGCGCTCGCTGTTCGGGATCGAGGCCGACAGCGCATTCAAGAGCGTCGTCTTGCCCGACCCCGTCCCGCCCGAGACGAGAATGTTCAGCTGCGCCTCGATGCACCGGGAGAGGAAGTCGGTCGCCTCCTCGGAGAGCGAGCCGATGTTGATCATGTCCTCGAGCGTCAGACGCCGCTTCGAGAACTTCCGGATCGTCATCAGCGGTCCCGACAGCGATAGAGGCGGGATGATCGCGTTGACACGGCTGCCGTCCGGCAGGCGGGCGTCCACCATCGGCGAGGCCTCGTCGATGCGCCGGCCGATCTGCGACACGATCTTGTTGATGATGCGGCGAAGGTGCGACTCGTCCGTGAAGCGGACGGTCGTCTCGTAGAGCTTTCCGCCGCGCTCGATCCAGACGTCGTCGGGGCCGTTGCACATGATCTCGGTGATCGAGTCGTCCGCGATCAGGCGCTCGAGCGGCCCGTAGCCGAGGATGTCGT
The DNA here is from genome assembly GCA_040878305.1 of Gaiellaceae bacterium. Taxonomy (GTDB): domain Bacteria; phylum Actinomycetota; class Thermoleophilia; order Gaiellales; family Gaiellaceae; genus GMQP-bins7. Next base: position 1,514 of record JBBDMN010000175.1, on the reverse strand, counting down.
CGAGGATCTCCGCCGTCAGCCGGTCGCGGTCCTCACGGGCAAGACCGGCTTCGTCGTTCAGGTGTCGCCGGATGTCCGCGGTGACACGACTACGGAGCTCGCTGGGGTCGATCGCGACGTTGAAAAGCTGGGGGCCGAGCTCGCTGATGACCGCCATGTGGACCTTGTTCTTCAGCTCCGCGAATGGCTCTTGCTGCGACGCCGGCCTGCCGCCCGTGCTGATTCGCTCGTGGAGTTCCATGGGCTATGCCTTCCTTCGGAGGAGAGACCGACGCCGAGAGCTGTTGCCCTCTGTCGCCAGTGCCAACACCGGTTCATCGACCGGTGCGATGCCTGCGATGAGCTCGGTTAGGCGCCCGAACGCCTCGGCCGGCTCCGACTGGGGCCTGGCGACGACGATCGGGATGCCCTCGTTCACCGTTCTCGGAATCTCGCGGTCGGACGGGATGAAGACGTCGGGCGTCCGGCCGAGCACGGCCTCGACGTCCGACTGACTGATCCCGACCCTGCTGTGCGCGCGATTCAAGAGGAGGAAGATCCGGTCTGGGTCGTACTTCATGAGCTCGAGGGTCTCGAGTCCGAGCTTCGTGTTCTTCAGCGACAGCGAGTCGAGCATCCCGACCATCACGACGTGCGTCGCTGAGTCGATCGAGGTGATCACCTCGGCGGTGAAGCCTGGAGGCGTGTCGACGATCACCCAGTCGTAGGTCGCGCGCATGATCGAGTAGACCTCGCGGAGAAGCTCGGCGCCGACGGCGCTCGCCTGATCTGGCCGTCTCGGGGCGATGAGCGTTCGGACGCCCGAGGAGTGAACCGCTAGGAAAGACTCGAGCTTGTCGGCGTCGAGCGCCCCCGGCGACTGCGCGAGGTCGTAGACGGTTTTCTCAGGCGGCAGGCCCAGGCACAGGGCCACGTCACCGAACTGGAGATCGAGATCGATGAGGGCGACTCGCTCGCCACGCTGCGCGAGGCAGACGGCGAGATTGGTCGCCGTAAGCGTCTTGCCCGTGCCACCCTTGGGGCCGAGAACGCAGACGAGCCGCGAGTGCTCGGACGAGGTCGGCGTCGCGTCTCCCTGCTTCCGTGCGAGCAGCTTGTGCACCTCGAAGCGAACCTGCTCCGGCGTCGCCGGGAGCATGACGATGTCGTCTGCGCCGGCCTCGAACGCGCGCCGGAGGAAGCCATTCGGTGACCCTTGCCCGAGGACCATCACGTTCATCTCGGGGTTCTGCCGGGCCACCGAGTCCAGCAGCAGTAGCGCGCGATCCGAGTAACCGGCACAGGCGACGAGAAGCAGGTCGGCAGCGCTGTCGCGCAGCCAGCGGAGAGCCTCCTCGGCACCGGAGACGACGCCCACGACGTTGAAGTCCTCGTCGGCGGGCAGCGACTCCTGCACGTCCTCGGCGTCGACGCCAGGCTCGACGGCGAGGAGTGCTTTTACCGGGCGGCTCGGCATCTCTACGTTCCTACCTCAGCACCGTAGCTGCGGTAGCGGTTGTGCGGGCCGTCGCCTT